>NZ_JBAIYR010000010.1:0-26687 GCF_036763145.1 Desulfovibrio sp. 1188_IL3213
GAGCTCATTTGCTTGAATCTGTTCGGCAAGGATTCTCTGGAAGAACTTCTGAATCCGCGAAGACGAAAAACTATAAACACCTATAGTTATAGCCTGTTAGCTATGGGTGCTTAACCGGACAACATTGAGACCAAATCCCCAGTTGCGCTGCACTTGCGCCAGTCCAAGAAGAAGCTCAGCAATCAGGCTGTTCTCGTCAGAAAGCTTATGTTCATAGCGATAGCAGCATTCACTGACCTGAAATGTCAGGCAAGCTTTGCGAATACTGAGCTTACGCTCGGAAACGGCTCTTTTGGCCATCTCAACGCGTTGAGATGGCCTCACCAATTTTTTTCAAGGGCTTCCTGCAAGACATCGTGGCGGAGTTGGACATCGGCATACATCCGCTTCAGACGGGCATTTTCTTTTTCCAGCTCTTTCATTCGTGCCATCATGGATGCATCCATACCGCCGAACCTGGCGCGCCATTTATAAAAAGACGCACTACTCATGCCGTACTCACGGCAAAGTTCTGGAACGGGCACCCCATTTTCGACCTGTTTTAAAATCGCCAAGATTTGACTGTCCGTGAAGCGTGACTTTTTCATTGTAAAATCTCCAGATTGCTTATTCTCGGAAATTCTACTTTGAAATGCTACTTTTTTCTGGGGGGATTACCGCAACGCATCAAGGCGCGCCCTCATGTCATAAACAAAAGACCTCAATACCCTGTTAAAATGATCTTTTTTTACGATAGCTGTGTTCATTCCAAGCCATTTGTGCAACTTCAAATCATCCGAGGCTGGTGGAATACTCTCTAGGTACTTTTTCCAATTAGATAAAAGACGTTCCATCTCGACACGTTGTTTTAAGCTTATATTCATGGATAATTCTCCATTCCTCTTTCTAGCCTAGGATGCCCCGTGAAGAAGGAGGGAGTTTTTGACCCGCTTAACCCAAGTAAAAGATAATAATGAAATAGACTAAATTGTGAAGTTGTGAATTTTTTTCAAGTATGGACGAGTACATTTCATTAGTGGGAGCTAATCGAACTTTTGTTGGCGGGCATATTCTGGAGATCTTCCTGAGGAACATCTTCAAATTGTTCATACATTGAAAGAACGTTGTAAACATTGTCTTGTCCCTCTTTCGTTTCATCCCACCATGCAACACCTCTATTTTTTAAAATCTTTTCTATCTGCGAAACAAAGCTGTTACTTCCCCTAGTTTTGTACGATTCCCCGTCGTCAATATCAATTTTCATGGTTTTTCCATCACCTGATGGAAAAATTGTCATACTGTGCCCATCTTCAAGGGTGAATGTCTTTTTGCCAACACTCTTGAGTGCTACGTCGGCCAACTTGAATAGATAATTCATAAATTCTCCTATCTGCATTTAGACTGTATATACATTACAATGGAAAACAATTTCTGTCTTTATTTTTATGATAATTATAATTCTTATGTGTAATTAATGTCGACTGACAGTCATATTAAAGTAATTTATACTATTTATTATAACAATATATATATGCAAACCAGAACATATTGATCAAATCTCTTGCTTTTGATCTTGCATTTCCTTGGCGCTAAGCAGCAAAAGCCCCGGCCTTTGGAGTGGCCGGGGCTTTTTGGGGGTGCGTCAGGAGTGTGCCTATTTCTGCGGGTGGGGCAGACAGGCACGCTGGTCAGCTTCAACATGTAAAATTCATAAAAAGCCTTCCGTAATGACTCACATAAATTAAACCCTCGAATAAATAGCTACATCTTCTCTAAACTCCGCAATCATCGATTCCGTCAAGGACGGCCTGAAAGAAGCAATTTTCTCAGCAATCATCCCTGTGGTCACAGGCGTGTTTGCCCCTCTTTCACATTCTTCTTCAAAAGCATACTGGGCAACAATTTGGAAAAGGTACTCAATATCTGCAGGGGTAAATTTAGGTGTCAAGCTTACAATATGATCGACATCAACTACGCCGCAGTTCATCTTCGACAAATAGTATTCCAGAATTGTTTTTCTTCCATCGTCATCCAGAGTTCCTACCGGGATGATGCAATCAAAGCGCCCCGGCCGTAGCAGTGCAGAATCCAGTTGGCGGATGTAGTTTGTAGCGCATACGAGCAGAACCTTGTTTGGCTGGCTTTTTATAAGCGGTACCTGTTTGAGAAACTCGTTGGTAATTGACCGATCGATTCTATTTGCGCTATCCCGGCTGCCTGCAAATTCCTCAAATTCATCAATGAAAAGGATAACTTCATCCAAGCACCGGGCTTTTTCCATTATTGCCCGCAGATGTGCCCCAATTTTGTCTACACCGTCGACCATAAGCATACTTGGCGCGATTTCTATGAACCACCACGCCAGCCTTCCGGCCATTGCCTTGACAAAATGGGTCTTGCCCGTACCGGGAGGGCCAAAAAAAATGATAGTTTTAGGCGGAATGACGCCATATTTTTGTGAAAGTGCTCCCTCAACCAGGGGGAGTACAATCCTCTTGTGAATCAGTTGTTTGGGGGGTTGTGTATCGGAGATAGTATCCCAAATATCTCTGCTGATGGTGCGCGCGCCCATCTGTACCAAAAGCTTTTCCTGATTGTGAGTAGAGAGCTCTTCATCCGTTCCTATGTTCTCAAGAAAGTCGGTGCAGGCAATCTTGAATCCGACATCCCGATTCAGTCTTTCAGACAGAACCCACTTATGTTGCATGATTTTCTGCCAAAGATCCGTCGCTACATCCGCATCGAATTTTGCACCGCTAGCTTCAAAAATTTTGCTGGCACAAATTTCTGGAGAGGGAGTGTCTAATATTATTTTATCCAAAATGAACCCCTAGTTGAATATTGTGTGGGGCAATTATTTTCGGAATTTGTGAGCAAATTTACATTTAAAAACATTGCTGTCCGGCTAAGGGTTAAGAAAAAAGTCCAAAATCTCAATGCGATGTGGTATAAAGAGTTTGCGAAAAACTTTGCCACACAAGGAGATTTTGGACATGAGTCACCATAATACACTTTTCTCCCAGATGCTATCTCTGATTCCCAGACATGTTTTTCAAAAGCTCGAACACCGGCACAAAGTAGGGCGGGCCTCACGCAAATTCGGCTTCAAGGAGCAGTTCACCGCCATGGCCTTTATTCAGCTTGCCGCGAGGCGTTCCATGCGTGACGGGCTCCGGTGTCTGGCTGCCGCCGGAAACCGCCTGTACCATTGGGGCCTGAAAAACGTGCCCCGCTCGACTTTCGCCGACGCCAACAATTCAAGGCCCGTGGGCTTTTTCAAGGACTTGTTCGCTGAAATGTACGGACTTTGCCAGCCGCATGCGCCTCGTCACAAATTTCGCTTCAAGTGCAAACTGTACAGCATGGACGCTACCACCATCAGCCTTTGCCTGTCCGTCTTCCCCTGGGCATCGTTCCGGCGGAACAAAGCCGGGGTGAAGGTAAATACCGTGCTTGATCACGATGGCTACATCCCTGCCTTCGTCGATATCAGCAATGCCAAAACCCACGAAAGCCGCATGGCCAAAAGCCTTTCGCTGCCAAAAGGCTCCATTGTGACCTTTGACAAAGGCTATATAGCCTATTCCTGGTTTCAGCTTTTGGCGACAAAGGGCATCTTCTTCGTCACGCGCCTCAAAGATAACGCCGTATTCAAGCTGCTGGAACGCCGTCCTGTCAATCGTAAAACAGGCGTCACCTCTGACCATATTATCGAAGTGAAAAACAGTCGGGGAAAAACCTTGCGCTTACGCCGAATAGGCTACAGGGATGCCAAAACCGGGAAGCGTTACGAGTTCTTGACCAACCACTTTCGCCTGTCAGCGAAAACCATTGCCGACATTTACAAAGAGCGCTGGCAAATCGAAATATTCTTCCGTGAAGTCAAACAAAATCTGCACATCAAAAGCTTTGTCGGGCGCTCTGAGAACGCTGTGCTCATCCAAATTTACACGGCCCTGACAGTGTATTTGCTCATGGCGTACCAAAAAATCCTGAGTAAACTTAAGCTGTCGGTGCAGCAATTATTCGAGCTCATTTGCGTGAATTTGTTCGGCAAAGACTCCCTGGAAGAACTCCTGAAACCGCGAAGATCAAAAACTCAAAACTCTTACAGTCTCAGCCTATTAGCTATGGTTGCTTAGCCGGACAGCATTGAGCAAGGATCTTTTTTCCTGTCAATGCACCTGATTCATACGCTTTAGCTAATGCTCTCTGTACTGCAACATCATCATCAGTAGTTATTATTAAAGCTTGGTATAGTGGGATTCTACCTTTTTCAACTGAATTTACTAAATACTCTTCTCCTTGTTCTAACAGTCGTAGAATGCCACGAATGTAATCTTTTCCAAGGTTTGTTTTTTTCGCAATATCATCCTCCTCATAGCCTTGCTGACCGGCCCCGGTTTTTTGTACCAGGCTAAAAGTTAGTGGCAAGCGCTTTGCGGCGCTTCTTCTGCCATCCGTATACACAACAACTCAGTGGGAGGCGAGAGCGACCCCATTGCCCCTCCCATGGGAGGGGCAAAAAACGTCAGAGGTGCTGGCGGTTGGCCTCCCAGGGAACGATGCGGCCGGCGGTGATTGTAATGCCTACGCCAGTTCTCAATAACAATTTCAGCCTCTTGTAGCGTCATAAACAGCTCGCCGTCCAGCAGCTTGTCGCGCAATTTTCCGTTAAAGCTTTCGCAGTAGCCGTTTTCCCAAGGGCTTCCCGGCTCAATGTATTGAGTCTGTACCGATAGTTCCGCCAACCACTTTTTCAAGGCTAATGCCACGAATTCCGGGCCGTTGTCCGAACGAATATTGTCCGGTCGGCCATGGGTCAAAAACAAATCCGCCAAGACATGCATGACCTGCTCGGCACGAATCGTACGAGCCACATGCAAGGCCAAGCATTCACGGCTGTATTCGTCAATGACCACCAATACCCGGAAGGCTTTGCCATTAACGGTACGGCAATGCACGAAGTCATAAGCCCAGACATGGTTTTTCCACTCCGGGCGGAGACGAACGCAGGAACCGTCATTCAACCACAGCCGTTTTCGTGGGCGCTGTTTTGCCGGAACCTTCAAGCCTTCCTGTTTCCAAATCCGCTCTACGCGGTTGTAGCTGATACCCCACCCGTCCATCCGCAAAAGATCGGTTATCGCCCTGTATCCGTACCGGCCATACTCCGAAGCGTAGTTGATCACCGCCTGGCGCACCAGCACTGAAAATTCACGGACAGAAGACGTGTACCGCTGCGTTGTCCGGTTTTGCCCAAGAACAGCGCATATTTTACGCTCGCTGCTCCCGGTCTGCTCACGAACATGCTCCGCACATTGGCGGCGACGAGCGGGGCTCAAAAGTTTCCCTTTGCCGCCTCCGCCAAAATAATTTTCTCAAGACTCAGATCGGCCACTGCCCGCCGCAGTCTGGCATTTTCCTTTTCAAGCTCTTTCAACCGCTTGAGCTGATCCGTTCCCATGCCACCGTATTCCTTGCGCCAACGGTAGTAGGTTTGCTCCGTCACGGCTATCTTTCGGCAGGCCATGGCGATGCTCTCGCCTTGTCCCACTAGCACCTCGACCTCGCGTAGCTTGAAGATAATCTGCTCTGCTGTGAAGTTTTTGCGACCCATTGCAAGCCCTCCGTGCCCACACCATACACTAACTTTTTAGGTGGGCCAGTTTTTTGGGGGCAGGTCAGCACTCTGGCCCAGCAGATGAAGGGGCGAACTGCGCTTGTAAACACAATTCCTTATCTTTCCCTCTCCGAGGGGTTGAAGTTTGTCGATAATAAAAATGCTATGCCCATACCTCGTACGGATCTTGCATTTTTCAATGGGTTGGGTGGTTTTACTCCGGACGGACGCGAGTACGTCATCACCACAACGCCGGGGCAGGCAACTCCAGCCCCCTGGGTCAATGTGCTTGCCAATCCACAATTTGGAACCGTTATTTCAGAAACAGGGCTCGCCTTTACCTGGAGCGAAAATGCCCACGAATACCGGCTCACCCCATGGGCAAATGATCCGGTAACTGATTCAAAGGGCGAAGCTTTCTATCTGCGTGATCACGCTGACGGATATTTTTGGTCTCCAACTCCCCGCCCCTGCCGGGGGGAAACGCCATACACCACCCGACACGGATTCGGATATAGCGTATTCGAACACACGGAACGCGGCATCACTTCAGAACTTCTTGTGCATGTGGCTGTGGATGCCCCGGTTAAATGCGTAAGGCTGACGGTACGGAACGTGTCTGGAAGGCCGCGGAAATTATCAGCAACAGGCTATGTGGCCTGGGTGCTTGGGGACATGCCGGAAAAAACACGCATGCACATCGGTACCGAAGTCGATCAGGAAAGTGGAGCGATTTTTGCCAACAATGCCTACAATTCAGAATTTCCTGGACACACGGCATTTTTTGATACTGACGAAACCATCAAATTCATTAGTTGCGATCGCACGGAATTTTTAGGGCGCAACGGGACATTGGAAAAACCGGCAGCCATGAAACGCAGCCGCCTTTCCGGCAGAACAGGACTTGCTCTGGATCCGTGCGCCGCGGTTCAGGCTCCATTTACCCTTGCCGTCAATGAGGAACGGGTTATCACATTCAGGCTTGGAGTCGGAAAATCTAGGGAAGAATGCAGAGATCTGGCCAAGCGGTTCAAGGGGGCAGAGGCAATGCAAAACTCGTTAAGCAAAGTCTGGCAGCAGTGGGACCGTCTGCTCGGCGCCGTTCATGTGGAAACTCCGGATCCGTCATTCAATGTAATGGCCAACGGCTGGCTGATGTATCAGACAATTGCCTGCAGAATGTGGGGGCGCGGGGCGACATATCAATCTGGCGGCGCGTTTGGTTTCCGTGACCAGTTGCAGGATGCGATGGCCCTTGTGCATACCGCACCCCACTTGTTGCGGGAGCAGATACTTTTGTGCGCATCGCAGCAGTTCCCGGAAGGAGATGTCCTGCACTGGTGGCACCCCCCGAGCGGGCGCGGAGTGCGCACGCGCTGTTCGGACGACTACCTTTGGCTGCCGCTGGCCGCCTGCCGTTATATCTGTTCCACCCAGGATGTGGACATACTGAATGAGACAATTGGCTTTATTGAGGGACGCCCCGTCAAAGAGGGCGAAGATTCTTATTATGACCAACCTTTTCCTTCAGGCATGACGGCCACACTGTATGAACATTGTGTTCGGGCCATTCGTCACGGGTTTAAATTCGGCGCGCATGGCTTGCCGCTTATAGGTTCCGGCGACTGGAACGATGGAATGGACAAAGTAGGCATACACGGAAAAGGGGAAAGCGTTTGGCTGGCTTTTTTCCTTTATGAAGTTCTGACCAAGTTTATGCCTTTTGCCTCCACTCGTGGTGATATGCCCTTTGCCCAAGAGTGCGCCCAGCAACTTGCGACATTGAAAAACAATATTGAGACGCATGGTTGGGACGGCGATTGGTACCGCCGTGCATATTTTGATGACGGCACCCCCCTCGGCTCGGCTGAAAATGAGGAATGCCGGATAGATTCCATAGCGCAAAGCTGGTCAGTGCTTTCAAATGCAGGAGATTTAGATCGTTCCCAGGCGGGCATGGAGGCACTAAATACGTATCTGGTGCGCCGCGAGGATAAGCTGGTGGCGCTGTTCACCCCGCCTTTCGACATGCTTGCCCACAATCCGGGCTATATAAAGGGCTATGTTCCCGGAGTGCGGGAAAATGGCGGCCAATATACTCATGCGGCCGTGTGGGCGGCTATGGCCTTTGCTCAACTGGGTGATACAAAAAGAGCATGGGAAATCTTCACAATCATCAATCCGGTAAATCACGGCAGAAATCCTGAAGAAGTGTCACGCTACCAGGTGGAGCCTTATGTTGTCGCCGCTGATGTCTATGCGGCTCCGGATTTTGTTGGACGCGGCGGCTGGACGTGGTACACGGGATCAGCAGCCTGGATGTACCGCTTGATGCTTGAATCGCTTTTGGGGATAAACGTTGAAAACGGGACTCTTCGTATTGCCCCTTGCTTGCCTGCAGATTGGGATAGCTGCATTGTACGTTATCGTCACATTAATACTAACTATAGTATAAACATCACACAGGAACGCGCTGGAGGGAAAAAGCTTTCTATTCAGCTTGATGGAATTGAAAAAAATGACCTTCTTGTTCCCCTGGTTGACGATCTGCAAGAGCATGTTGTGAGCGTTATAGTGCAAAAATAAATTAGGTTTATGCATCTATTTATTATTGCTATTTTAAATAACAATATCCATCCACTGGGATAAAAGATATCATGAAGCCATGATTTTGATGTATATATTATATCAGCAGAATTAAGGTTAACCTCTTTCTGTTAATAGTAGTATTAACACTGTATTACTGTCGTACAGTTTGGAGGTTTGACTTTTATGATTTATTCAAAGCTGGTTAGTTTTTTTTCGAGAGAAATCGGCTTTCTTGACGATGTAATACCTGTTGGGTCCGACCTTGTTATTCGAAATTTTAGTTTTAGTTCTCCTGCGCGGCAGAGAGTGGGGCTGACACATTCTCTGCCGGGTAACGTGACGGATTTAGGCAATCCCGATGCCGAAATTCAGGAGAATAACAATTTCAGATACCATGTGTTGATGCCGGCGCAGACGAAAAAAGCGCGGAGCATCGTCATAATGCTGCACGGATTGAACGAGAGGCACTGGACCAAATACATGCCTTGGGCTGCATCCATTGCTGAGATGACAGGCCATGCCGTTGTCCTTTTTCCGCTTGCGTTCCATATGAACCGTGCCCCTGCTCTATGGGCAGATCCGCACCGCATGGCACGCCTGAGCCGTGATCGGAAGCATACTCTGCCGTCCCTCACGAATTCTAGCTTCGTTAACGCGGCAATCAGCACAAGGCTCTATGAACAGCCAGAACGTTTCATTTTATCTGGCCTTGAAAGTTATTATGATCTCATTGAGCTTGTTGAAATAATAAAAAACGGATTACACCCCGTTGTGCATAAAGATGCGACAATCGATTTTTTTACCTATTCTATTGGAACGCTTCTTGGCGACCTTCTTATGATGGCAAACATGTCAGGATACTTTTCGGAGTCCCGGCATGTCTCATTTTGTGGGGGGCCTGTAGTCAGCGGTCTGCATCCAGAATCCAAATTTATCCTTGACAGCGAAGCCGTACACAAGCTCAGGCAGTGCCTGCTCTCAAAAGAAAAACTTGAAGTATTGTTGGCTGCCAACAGTAGGGTGGAAATGGCTTTTCGCAGCATGCTTGACTACGGGACATGCAGCAACCAACGAGAGAAACTATTGCGCGGCATTGGTGCGCGGCGTTATGCGATCGCTCTTGCTGATGACATGGTCGCCAGCCCCAAAGAGATTCTCAACACCCTTGGGAGAAAGGAAAAAAACGGTATTTTAGTTGATATCATGCAGTATACCTATACCTACAGACATGAAGATCCTTTTCCAACAAACAAAAAAATGACCAGCAACGTGGACGGACAATTCCAACGCACATTCGATAGAATTTGTCATTTTTTGAAAAATCCAGAAATTGATTGATGCCTTTTAGCAAATAACACCGTCTTCTCAATAGCAATACGCTGCTTGCTTTATCTGCACGTCTGCGTTGATGATGCCTCCGGGGTTGCGTACACGGCCATCCTCCCGGATGAAACAGCGGAATCAGCCATAGAGTTCTTATGGTTTGCCGTTGCCTGGTATGCCTCGTACAGCATTAAGGTAGAACGTTTTTTGACAGATAAAGGATCTTGCTACAGGTCTTGGAAGTTCCGTGATGCCTGTGGTGAATTTGGGATAAAGCACAAGCGAGCCCGGCCTTATCGCCCACAAACCAACGGCAAGTCTGAACGCTTCATTCGAACAGCATTGAATGAGTGGGCATACGCCAAAACGTATACCCACTCATGAAAAAGAACAGCTTATCTGCCAATATGGACGCATCGTTATAATTTTCTGCGACCACATTCGACTCTTGGCAGAAAACCTTCAGCTTCGAGGCTAGGAGGGTGAACAACGTATTGACACTCAGCAAAATAATACCTCGGCTTTAGTATAGAAATCTACGCTAATTTTGCCCCGATTCCCTCATGAGTTCAGGAAATTGGGGGGCACCTTGGGGAAACATCTGTATGGCAAGTCCGTATCGCCTTAGGGTAATAATCTGATCCGTGCTTTTCTCTCTGAAGTCGGCAAGTCCGGCATCCTTGTAGAAGGGGTTTCAACGAATATCTTCCAATCGCAGCATAAACGTCAACGGACTCACGGGCGAAGCCTGGAACCCGCAGTCCTGGTAAAATGTGGCTGCCCGTTCATGCAGGGCATGCACCAGAATGGCCCTGATGCCCGCGATAGATGCGGCCTGAACTGTTCTCAGCATGGCGTCCCGCACCAATGCCTTGCCAATGCTCTTTCCCTGTATGCTCTGGTCGACGGCCAGACGGCCAAGAATCATGACCGGTACAGGATCCGGCATATTTCTTTTAATGTTGCCCGGCGAGAATTCGTGGGTCACGCTACCGACTGCCAGCGAATAGAAGCCGACAATCTTGTTTTCTTGGCAGACAACATAGGTGCGGCTGGCTTTTCCCTCATTCTTCAGCGCCTTGGAGCGCAACCACATATCCAGCGATGGCTCTCCACTACAAAAATCCGCCAGATCGTGAGCGGCTGTGATGGCAGCCGGGGCAGCAATCCGTCCACTCATTTGTCGTCATCCCAAGGGGCGGGAGTGTCGAGAAGGCGCTTCAGGGCGACATTTTTCGAAACAGGGGCGGCCAGAGCGGCCTGAAAGGCGTCCCATTGCTCTGCCGAAAGCTGAAAATGCGTTTTTTCCATAAGAATCTCTTCGGCTGAGCGAACTGCGTTTTCCAAAATAAAAGCAGTACGGTTCTTGCCTGCCATCTCCGCAGCAAGGTCAATAATGGCCTTTTGCGCTGGAGGAATCCTCAGGTTGATAGTTCCTGTGCTTGCCATAGCAAACTCCTTTTTGACAGAATAAAGTGGGAATCTCTTTGTGTCAACACAACGTATATACGTTGATGTGTAATATTGGCAATGTTATTGACTATCAAAAAAATACTCATTATTTTATTTTTAACCAATCAACTTTAACAAAAAAAAGATGTGGAGATGGCTTAATGATAGCCTCCCCCCTGCCTGGCGGTCAGGAAGGTGGAAGCCGAATACGCGATTGGGGTAGACTGGACTGTGCCCCACAACCGTTGACTCGTTTTTCCTGGACCACAATTTGCGTCAAGGCGTTCCGATTTCAGCAGGAACGACGAAGGGGAGGACGCCCCTTCGATTACACCGGGGCACCGGAACAGTGCGGCTTGTAGCCGCCAGAAGTGGGGAAAACGGCACACAAACAGCAGGTCAATGATGGCCTTCTGATTGTTTGCCGTTTTCCATCTTTTTATTTTATACTGGAAAACGGCGACCTTATGGAGATTTACCATGAGTTCGCATCGCATTCTTCCGCCACCGACTTCCTCAAATCATGATTACCGCCAGTCGCGGATGGGCTTTCTTGCCCCCATTTCTGCTTGCAGTGCACCTGGAAGCCACCCGGCCGCCAGGCCGCCAATCAAGTATTCTCTCAATGATACGTTGTTCACCTTTGACAGTGGGCGTCGCCTATCTTTCGCAGAAGGTGTGCGCTCGACGCTTGTTCTTGGCGGAACCGGCTCAGGAAAAACCACCTCCGTCATTTTACCTATACTTGATGCATTACTGCGGCGAGGATTCGGTGGGGTCATTCTGGACGTAAAGGGCAACCTTGGCGCCCAGACCCGCGAACTGGCCAAAGCCTGCGGCCGCCTGGACGATGTGGTGGAATTTGGCTCTTCTTCCGATGCCTGCGCTACCAATCTGCTGGCAGACATGAAGCAGCATGAAATTGCGGACTTTTTTCAAGTCCTGGCAGTGAACGGGGTGGAGCACGATGCTAATATTTCCTGGCATAGCAAAGGCGGCAGTCTTGCGGCGGATGTGGCCCAGGTGCTTACATCGCTCTCACAGGTGGAGCGGAACTGCCATTTTTCCCGTCAATTCACACCAACCCTCAAAGCGGTATTTACAGCCCTGAGCAATCACGTTTTTGCTGCTAACCTCTGGAAATTCTATTGTCAGGAATTGGGTGAACTGCGTGCCCGCCATCAATATTCGCAGAAACCAGATTATCTTATGGAAGCCGAAGCATTGTACCATGCCGTCAATGCCGAATGCTTTCACATCCTTTTGCCGGAAGACCATCAGGCTTCAAAGAGAGACGTCATCACTGCCCAGCAGCAAAAGACATGGATGCTTCAAGGCATTCTTAAGCGGCTAAAGTGCATCCAAGTAACCCATGACCTCATGGATCGTTTTTCGTCACTGACAGAGGCTACCGTGCCGTTGAATTTCACCGACCTGGTTTATCGCCAGAAGAAAATTGTCCTGGTGCATTTTTCTCCTGACTGCGGACCAACGGGAGCCTTGTTATCGCACTGCATTAAAGAGCGTTTCTACCAAAGCATCCTCAAGAATGGCAGCAGGCTAGCCTCCGATCAGTACACTTTCATGATCGCGGACGAGTTTCAGCATATTCTGGATGTGGATAGCGAGCGGCCTCTGAACGATATGGAACTGTTCGGGCTTTCACGCGAATTCCGTAACATTAACATCATTGCCTCCCAAAGTATGGCCTCGCTGTATGCCAAGGGGAGAACGCATGCGGTTTCATCCCTGTTGGGCAATTGTACAACCAAGATCATGCTGCAAAACAGCGATCCTGAAACTCTGGATTGGGTGGCGAAGGTGCGTGCCGACAGCGCTGATATGAAGAACCTTGAGCGTGGCGAATGCCTGCTGGAAGGCATCGACCAGGAGGGGCGTTGCATCAGCACCAGAGAGAGCGTCAATACCGCTCATGAAGCCGTGAGCCGTCATGTACGCGCGGCGCAAGAATTGATCATGGGGAACTCATCCAGACAAAGCAGGAAAAGGGCTTTGATTCCTGTGGGCAACAGTGGCTTACCCCAATGTGTGGAGCAGTGCCTGCTTAAGAATCCCAAAAGTCTGGCTGGAGCAAGAATAATGTGGATAGAGCTTGTCGCTATGCGACAGGCGTCATGCCGGGGACTTCCTTACTGGAAAAATGAAGCCAAGTGTAAAAAATCCGAACCTCAGCGAAGCAAGCGAGAAGGTTTCTAGCTTACTTCCTGGCCGGGGGAACTGCCACCAAGCGTGACGCTGCGGCGGCACCCTCGGCCGGGTTTGGATATGGCTGGTTTCTGGGCACGAAGCTCTTCCACTCGACTAAAAAAGGCGACCACATCCATGCGCATGATCGCCAAGAGAGCGTACAGACTTTCGCATGAAAAGCTGGTTTTTCCAGCCTCAAGAGCGGCTATATAGCTGCGCGAGCGGCCAGAAAAATCTGCAAGCTGCGGCTGCGTCAAACCGGCCTTATGGCGGGCCTCAGCCAGGGCAATGGCAATGGCTGGGCGGAGAAAGGGAATCATTTCCATGGCGCAACGCTACTATAGCCGTTGACAGAGGTGCTCCCCAAAAATCGGACAGGTGTGATAGCTACTCAACCAGACGAGGAGAACACACATGTCCAAGCGAAAGAATCATGCCCCGGCTTTCAAGGCCTGAGTGGCCCTGGCTGCTCTTTCCGGCGATAAGACCATCGCTGAACTCAGTTCAGAGTTCGGTGTTCATCAGACACTCATCCACAAATGGGTGAAGCAGCTCAAGGAGTCGGCTTCGGGCACCTTTGCCGATGAGATCAAGATCGAAGAGGCCAGGAAGGAAAAACAACTCCAGGTACTTCATGCCAAAATTGGTCAGCTTACTGTGGAACGAGATTTTTTAGCCGAGGCCTGGGGGAGGCGGTAAGCGTCTCCCGCAGACAAAGCATGGTCAATCCCGGCATCTCACTACGTAAATGACATATTTTCCCCACTGTCATCGCCATCATTGTGTTCAAAATCCTGCGAAGGCTGCGGGTCTGGCGCATGGGGCAGAACAGTAGCCTGCTGGATGTCTGAGCCAGTCGACAGGGATTTTTGGATGGCGATAGCCTCATATGTCTGTTGGAGAAACCTTTCCAGGCTGTCCCTACCGAATACAATGCGCCTAAAAATTGTCCTGTGCATGAACTCAAATGGAATATTGGGGTTATTTGCCCAGATATGCTTGATGGCATCCTGCAATTTCCCTACTCCTTCCGCAGTATCAAAAAATACTCTGCCATCTTTTTCAGCATGGCTTTTGATTTCATTCCACAGCCTGTGCATATCCTGATTGGGATCTGTGGGCGGGGTTGGCAATACCAGCTGTGCTGGCCTGACTGTAGTGTGCAGCATTTTGGAGGATACGCGTGGTTTTTCGTGTCGTGTTCCTGTAAATGGGCCGGTGTCCAGAGTCACGATCCGGACTGGAGACTGCTTTGGACATCGCTGGGCCAGGTCCTGAATGATTCTGGCCTGTTCTTCTGGTGTTCTCACGCTGTGACGCTTCAGCGTACAGGCAAAGTCGACAGCCGTTATCCGTGGGAATATCTGCTGGACCTTGATACATGCATTATGAAGCCGGGTAAGCAGGTCCAATGAATGCGGCTCCTGCAACGCCCTGACTACAAGAAGCTCCCACAGTTTTTTGTGCCATATTTCATTGTTGTCAGTTGTGGTGATGGCTCCAGATTCCAGACGTTCAGGGACGCGGGCTGTTCCATGCCTCTTTCCTGCTTCTTCTTGTATGTTTTTGTAAAGATGTTCAGTCCTGAAGGACATTTCTGCTGCAACCGGCGCAAATTTTTTTGTCAGCGCGGCTATAGGATAAAAAACAGTACCCATAAAGCTGGCAGATGCTGGCACTATTGAAAACAGTTTTAGCTGCGCCTTAACCTTGCGTTCTTCTTGCCTTAAAATGCTGTATGAAAGCCGCTGGGTTTCCGTTTCAAAGGCAGAAGTGGTCGCAAGCAGCTTGGGCACGATCATGTCAGACAAACCCATCGGGGCAGGTGCCGTATCTGTTGCGCTGGCTCTGGGCATTGCGATCTTTGGACACGAGCGGAGCCACAGGCCACAACTTTTATTTTGCAGGCGCAAGGCTTCTGTTTCCAGTGCAGCTATCATCGGCATAAACCTTTGGACAACTATGTCGGAAAAACCAACTGAAGGCAGTTTGAGTGGTGCCTTAACCCTGCGTTCTTCTTGCCTTAAAATGCTGCATGAAAGCCGTAAGGTTTCCGTTTCAAGGGCAGAAGTGGCAGCAATCAGCTTGGGCACAACGATGTCAGACAAACCCATCGGGGCAGATGCCGTATCTGTTGCGCTGGCTCTGGGCATTGCGACCTTTGGACACGAGCGGAGCCACAGGCCACAACTTTTATTTTGCAGGTGCAAGGCTTCTGTTTTCAGTGCCACTACCACCGGCATAACCCTTTGGGCCACGATGTCGGAAAAACCAATTGAGGGCAGTTTAAGTGATGCCTTTGCTCTGCGGCTCTCATGTCTCAAAATGCTGCATGAGAGCCGCAAAGCCTCCAGTTCAAGGGCAGAAGTAGCTGCAACCAGCGCAGGCATTATGAGGTCGGAGAATCCTCTTCCTCCTGTGCTATCAAGGCTTCCAGTTTGGTCATGCGCAAATTCATGGAAGTCAGCTGGTTGCTCACTTTCATGATGGCATCGACCACCGTTTTCAAGTTGGGTTTTTCCAGAGGGGACAAATCGACCTCGCCCACCGTGCCCGAGGTTATCTCGTCCATAGTCCCCATGAGCATCCTTGCTTCTTTGAGCAGGTTGTTGATGGTCGTATTCATTTGGAGCAGATATTGTCTGATCTCTATCTGTTCTGTCTTGATTATTCCCCATTCTTCCAGTTGCATTTTCTCCAAAGCTGCTACACGGAATTGCAGTTTTTTGAAATTCTCTTCTGTCATGATGTAATACCTCATTTACGGTTTCAATGTCTTTGTTGTATGCCTTTGGACAGCCAAGAACGCGGATTTGACTAGAATGCCGCCAGACCCCCTCATGCTTTTGTGGAATTTCTTGTATGCCGCGCCGCAGATATGAACGGTGATCAACGCGTTCAAGTATTCCTGCTTTTTCCAATGCGGCATTGACCATATCTGCCCATTGAGATCTTAGGATTTCAACGGGCGCGATACGCTGCTTAAGCTCACGCTGTGCGCTGATTGGGTCAAGGGCAATGGCTTTTTTCCCGAAAGAGCCATCAGGCAAAACAGTGCAAGCAGTAATAGCCAGATGAAAATGTGGATTTGAAGAATGCGGTTTGTGTGAAGTGACCTGTACGGCAACTGCATAAGTATCACTTAGCCACTGGCCATATTGCAGCATGAGTTCGTGGTTTTCATCGGCAGATAATTCAATGGGTAGAGCCAGACTGGCGGTTCGTGCCGGTACGGAATTGCCGCGTTTGTAATGTGCCTCAAGGTTAGCCCAGAATTGTTCATGATCGGTAATGTGGGTAGTTGCAGACGTGGGCAGTAAGAGCCGTGTTTGGCCCAGCTCACTTTTTTTGTATCGATAGTTGTGCCATTCGCCTGTGCGTGGATCCCGTATGCTGCTGGCGGTCTGGTATGCAACACGCGCCACGATACTCTGTCCTTTATTTCGCTGGACAGGTTTAATGTTCAGATGGATATTACCTTGCAGCATATGGATGGCCTGTTGTATTTTTTCTTATATCGCCATAGGCGATATGTCTTAGCCTCGCAGAGCGCACGTGCAGTCGAAGCGTAGCGAAGACTGCTCTAAGTGCGCCGTGGGGCGAAGCCCCCCACGGGATTTCTTCAACAATAATAAATTTTCTTCGGAAAAGGAGGCTTTGGGGAAGTATGAATGCCATCAAGAGTAAGCGAATGAGCCTTGAGGAAAAATTGGAACAGCTCAAGCAGCAGGAACTGGATATTGCAGCCAGAAGAGAGGCTTTGGAGAAGAAGCTTGCCGACCATGCGCGCAAGGCGAGAACCCGTGCCTTCGTATGCATGGGAGCCATGATTGATAAGCTTATGACAGCGGATGTGGATCTGAGAAAAAGGCTTCTGGCAAAATCCCTGAAGGAAAATATCAATAACAGGCGCGGCATGGGCCACTACTGGAGTGACTTCATGCCTCCTGAAGAAGAACTTGTAAAACTGAAAAGGAAGAAGAAGCAGCAGGAGCCCACGGAAGCCGGATCACAGGAATAGACTATGAGGTGAGGTAATTTCCAGTATGGTTTTTCTCATCATCAGCCGGAATGAAGTGAAACTTCCAGATAGTACCATCGGCGGGCGGGCTTTCTCCCGCCCGTATTTCATTATCTCGAGCAACTTTGTAAAAGCGCAATGCAGCATCAATAAATCCATACCAGCCGCCGCGCAGTTCTACGTCGGCAAAAAAATTATAAGCTAGCTGGATCTCATCCAGATATATCCTCTGGCTGTCCATCGGAATAGTGGTGTACCAAGTTGGTGCCCACAGCCATGCTATGTCTTTGAAACGTGGCCAGATGTTGTTTTGAATGTTGCTGACAGTACACATGGGACCGACTGTGCGCTCATCTTTGTCAAATATCACATCATATTTCGAAACAAAAAACTCAATGGATTCCTTGAGAGTTTTTTCTGAAAATGACTGAAGCATGTAAATAAAGCCACAGATTTTACCTTGAAAAAAGCGCTCTTCAAGTGAGCCTTTGCCTTTCTCAGAAAATCCCTGCCAGCGGGAATACTGCAAAAAATTTGTCCTGGAACCGTAGAAGTGACGTGGCATATCAACAAATTCAAGGGGGCTTTTTTTTTGAAACTCCACTTCCATCATTTCCATCTGTAAAATAAGGAAAGTCATTTCCTGTGCCACATAACCAGCGAAGCCCTCCCGGTCACGGGGAAACAGCATGGCCGCAGCTGTCAGGCCAAGATATAGCTTGCAACGCAGCGGCAAAGCATTCCTGCCTTGCAGTAGGTCTTCAGGGAAGGGGATAACGCGTTTTTCAAATGCTTCAAAAACAGGCGGAAGTGACACTTTTACCTCCTTCTATGGATAGCATCCATAGTTGCGAAAACCTTCCGGTTTTTCGTCCAAACAGTATACTTGCCCTTATTGTCCACAACAAGGGCCACCATGTCAAAATTTCTTGAAGAACATCTGGGACACCGCATTCCCACAAAAGAGCTTGCCCACTGGCTTGATCTTGACGTTGATGCCGTTCGCCGCCACTATGAGGCATTCGGTGGGATACGGCCCATTCCTGGTGGCAGGATTCTGTTCTTTGAGCGCAACGTGGTGGACGCCTTGCGAGGTTCCAATCATGGCATCAAAGATTACGAAAGACGGACGTATCCGTTGGAAGGGGCGGGTTCAGAAGCTGGGCCAGATTCGGCAGAAACTTTTCGACACCAAGGCGGCAGCTCTGGAATGGGAGGCGCAGGAGCGGAAAGCAAGCTGGGAGGCCACGACAGATACGGCTTGCTCCCTGAAGCATTGGGCGGAAAGGTATCTGGACCACGCAGCCAGGTACGACAGGAAAACCTTCAACGAAAAGCGCCAGGCCCTGAGAAAGCTGTTTGCCGCCACAATCGGCAAAGGCAAGGCAGCGCAGCTGATTGTGAACCCGTTGGCTCCGGTGGCAAGTCTGACGCCGGGCAAGGTTCTTGCGGCGCTTCAGGTACAGTTTGAAACCCGTAGCGGCAATGCCGCCAACAAGGACCGCAAAAACCTTGTGGCGGCCTGGAACTGGGGCATCAAGTATTTGGGCTTGCCCACCCCCAATCCCTGTCTGGTGGACAGGTTCCCGGAAAAGCGGCATCCGCGTTATGTCCCTGCCGAGGAAGACTTCTGGAAGGTTTTTGCCCAGACGCAAGGGCAGGACAGGATCATGCTGCTCTGTTACCTCCACCTGGGAGCCAGACGCAGCGAAATCTTCCGGCTGTGTTGGGAAGATGTTGACTTCGGGAACAGTCGAATCCGGCTGTACACCAAGAAAAGGCGCGATGGTTCACTGGAGTACGACTGGCTGCCCATGACCGGAGAACTGACTGAAGCCCTGAGCTGGTGGTGGGACAAGCGTACATTCAAAGACAGCACCCATGTCTTTATCTGCGAGCAGGACGGTGGATTCTGTCGGGAGCAGTACGGCAAACCTTTCAAGGAGCGCATGCAGCTCATGAGACGGCTTTGTGAGCGGGCCAAGGTCAAACCCTTTGGCTTTCACGCCATCCGGCACCTGACGGCCTCCATCCTCTATAAGATGGGACAGCCCGTGAGTGTGATTCAGGCCATTTTGCGGCACAAAAGTCCCAATACCACGGCAATCTATTTGCGGACGCTGGGGCTTGAAGAAACACGCGGGGCTCTGGAAGGTCTTGCAGCCCGTTTTGCGGGCCACGGCCTTGAGCCTGAGCCTGCCGGAAACGGTTCTGGAAACGGTTGCGGTAAGGTGCTTTCCTTCACCGCCAAAGGCAGTACACAGGAAAAAATGCCAGCGACTCCCGCACCGGTGGTTGTTCGCCGCAAACGGACAGCGTGAATGTACACAAAAACTAACCCCTCCTAACCCCCCTTGGGAATTTGTAGCGTTCGTAAGTGCTTGCCATAGAAGGCGTTGTGGAAGGGGAAAAGGAAGAGAGTGGTTGAGGCCGGAAATGGCAGTTCAGAAACTTCAGTTTTTTCAAACCGTTTCTGTAACCGTTTCCGCATGAAAAAAGGGTTACATCTTTCGATATAACCCGTTGTTTTCATTGGCGTCCCCAAGGGGATTTGAACCCCTGTCGACGGCGTGAAAGGCCGTTGTCCTGGGCCGGCTAGACGATGGGGACGCTCTGTGAAGTGATCTTTTATGTGAGAAGTGGGTGAGTTGTCAAGAAGATTTTTAATTTTTTAATTGGAACGAAGAACCTGTGTTATTCACGAAGATGGGCAGCGATCTGTGCGCTTGGCGGCGGCGAAAGTGGCGGTTCCGGGGAAAAGGGCAATCAGCACCACCCGCATAGCGGGTGGTTTGCTCTGGCCCTATAAGGGCCTGTTGCCGGCTGCGCCTAAAGACGCTGGCTTTCACTGCGTTCAAGCCCAGTCCCATTGTCGCTTTGGCTACCCCTTAAAGGGGTCTTGATACTCGCGCGTACTCAGCTTGTCTTGCATAATGCCATGCTTCTCTTGCTGCTGGATATACTTTCTGATCGTTGCCTCGTTGAGTCCGACTGTGCTGACGTAGTATCCTTCGGCCCAAAATTTTCTGTTGCCAAACTTATACTTAAGGTTTGCATATTTATCAAAGATCATCAGTGAACTTTTGCCTTTCAAATACCCCATAAAACTCGATACGCTGATCTTTGGCGGGATACTCACCAGCATGTGTATACGGTCTGGCATCAAATGCCCTTCTAAAATCTCCACCCCTTTGTACTTACAAAGACTCTGCATGATTTCTTTTATACTATCACGCAGTTGTGCGAATATTATTTTTCTTCGATACTTAGGTGTAAACACGATATGATACTTGCACAGCCATTTTGTGTGAGCTAAACTTTGGGCCTTGGTTCCCATAACAAAAACACCCTTCTTTAAAAGTTACGATGGGCTTGAACAACTTCATCGTACAGGAAGGGTGTTTTTGTGTGTATAATACTTTGCCCCCACCCGCATAGCGGGTGGTTCGCTGTTTCGCGCGCTGGCGCGCTCAACTGGCTAAAGCCATAACTGGAAAAGGCGTCGGCCATGTGCCCGACGCCTTACACGGAGAGAAAGAGACAGCGCTATCCCCAACGCTGTGGAGGGAGTCGGGCCATCGCGCATGCCAAGGCCCGCCCTCCGTTCTTTCAGCTTGCAATCCTTACTATCTCTTCATGCCGATAACGGTTTCCAGCATGGTATCCACCGTGGTAATGCCCTTGGAGTTTGCCTGAAATCCACGCTGAGTGGAGATCATCTGCACAAATTCCGTGGTCATATCCACGTTAGACTGCTCAATGTTATAGGCTTTGGTCTTACCGAAGCCGTTATCTCCAGCCACACCCAACTGGGGTTCGCCCGAATCGTTGGTGGCCGAGAAAAGGTTGCCGCCTTCACGGTACAGCCCCTGATGGTTCTGGAAGTCATACAGGGCGATCTGATAGAGCGGAATGGTTTTGCCGTTGGAGTATATGCCGTAAACCACACCGCCGTTGTCAATATTCACGTTGCTCAGTGTTCCGGAAGCGTATCCGTCCTGAGTGCGGTTCTGCACGGTATAGGAGGTGGTGTTAGCCACGCTGGCGTATTCCTGGCGTTCCACGGCAGTCATGGTTGGTACGGTCGTACCGTAGTTGATGACATTTTCAAAAACCGGCACGCCAGTTATGGGCGAAGTGCCGCTGACTCGGGAGATGGTAGTCAGACTAGCCAGACTGCTGTTGGCTGTTTCTGTATCCGCAACCGGCCGTGAGGCGTCCGTAGGAACCGTGTAGGCTGAAGGCTTGAAGGCCGTCGCAGTTATGGCCGTAAAGTCGCTGGTGGTGATATAGTTGTGCGGCATAGCCCCGTCATCCAGATAATAGCCGCCGCTGTCGTGCAACACATCAATATTGGCGGGGGTCTGGCCGTATATGGGGCCGTTTGCTCCTATATGATAATAGCCGTAGCTATCCTGATAAGCGGGTACTGTATTGCCGCCGACAACGGTCGTATTATAGCAGCTGGCGTTACTGTTGGTCGTATCAATGAAGTAATAACTGCTGCCGTTGCTCAAAGCTTCAACACTTGCGGCAGGATTTCCGATGGATGCAGAGCCATACACCTTTGCGGTGCCGTTCAGGTAGTAATATCCTGTGGAGTCCGCATAGACGGAAACCGTAGCGCCACCCACCGAGGTCGTCATGCCATAGGAACCGGCGTCAGGAGATCCAAGGTAATAGTAGCCATATTTGTCCATACCCAAGGCATTGCCGCTGGCATCAATGGGCTGCCCGAGACTGTTGGTCTTCACGGCAGTGGCGGTGGGGTTGTTCCATGCCGGATTACCGATATTCTTGAGGCCGAAGTCCAGTTCGGTGATGTAGTTCTGCACCTGACTCACAGGGGTGCCGCCCACGCTGGTCTGCATGGTTTCGCTTACGCTGTTTGCCAGAGGCTGACCGCTGAAGTTTGCCGAGAAAACGGGCAGACCGTTGCTGGATGTTCTGGTGGGCTGCCATGAAGATTTTTGGGACGGATTGACGGCCACCTGGTTGTTCGCCGCCGGAGTTTCCGTTGCGCCGTAGCTGTACGCCGTCTGGTTGACCAGCTGTCCGCTGGCGTCAAAGATCATGACGCCGCTCATGAGCACGCCGGCTTGTTTGTTGGTTCCCGTTATGGGATCGTCATAAAACTTGGTGGGTTCTTTGGTCCACGTGTTCGTGGCGGCGTTATAGCCCTCACCACCATAGCTGCGCCTGTCTTCAGAAGGCGGAATGGTCACCAGATATTCATATATGGTGTATCCGGCGGGCAAGCCCTTGATGTCATAAATGGTGTTGCCGTTGCTGTCGGTCTTTCTGGAATCCACCTGGTCGTAGTAGACGGTAAGGGTGTGCGTTCCCCCACCTTCATCATAAACGTCAATGCTGGACTGCGTGGCGTAGGCCGTATCCGCCAGGGGGGGCTTGCTGCTGGCATCCCACAGGTCGAAGAGGGCGGTCATGGGGCTGGTATTGCTGGTGGTGCGGTCACCCTTGCCGTCATTGGTAAGGCCCATAGTGAAGGTAACGTTGGTTGTCTGCTGGGGAATAATGTTCCAGCTGTCCAGCACTATGTCCGTGGGCGTGCCGGAGCCGACATAGGCGGATTTGCTGAGGTCGGTATTGCCGAGGTTGGTTGCGCCGCTGTTAAAGGTGAGCTTCTTTTCGTTGTTCACCTTCCAGCCTTGCAGCAGATAGCCCTCGGGGTTCTGAAGCTCGCGATCCTTGTTGAAATAGAAGTCGCCCGCGCGGGTGTAATACATCTGCTTGCTGTTGGGCTTGCGCACTTGGAAGAAACCGTTGCCGTCAATGGCAAGGTCAGTTACCGAGTTGGTGCTCTCAAGCGAACCCTGAGAAAAGTCGCCCAATATGGCATAAACGCTGGCTCCCGCGCCGATCTGGCTGGGACCGCTGGTGGTTCCGATGCCTCGATACAGGTAGTCGTTGAAGTCCATGCGCTGGCTTTTGAAGCCCAGCGTGCTCACGTTGGCTATGTTGTTGCCGACAACGTTCATCTTTTGACCGTGGCTGAGCAAGCCTGAAACGCTTGTCCACATACTTGCTGAAAGACCCATAACTTCCTCCGTGTCTCGGGATAGGGGATATCTATCTTCAGAGGGGCGCTATCGTGGTGTTGCCCCATCTTTATCTGTGATGCTGTCTGCTAAAAAAGTTTTCCGCTCAGGTTGATATTGCTGATGTTGACATCACCGATGCTCAAGGGGCTGGCGGCCGATTCCGCCGCTGTCTTGTCCTTGTCGCTTTCGGCGGGCTTGTCTTCGCTATCGCCCTTGTCGTCCGTATTGGCGGCGACAGTGGCAGGTTCGGTAACCTGCCGCACGTTGGCGAGGGGCATGAGTTGGCCGCCCGCAAGGCCGAGATAGACCACGCCGCCGTCGTTAACCACGCCGGTGACCTTGGCATCCACCACCTGGTCGGAAAGAACCGCGTCGCCGTTGGAGTCGCGCAATACAAGGTTGACGGTGTACACACCATCGCCCGCAACCGTGCCGTCGGTGGACTTGCCGTTCCACTGGAACTCGTATGTGGTTCCCTTGTTTTTGGGGCTGACTTCTTCCACGTAAACGACGTTGTTTTCGGCATCACGCACAGTGATGGTTCCCCCCACGGTATTGTCCGCAGGGGCGTAGCGGAAGCGTGTAATGGTAGCTTCCTTGGTGGTTTCATCGGTAACCTTGCCGATGCTGTTGCCACTCACAGTGACCTGCTTGCCGATGTAGGACGTGGCATTGATCATCTGCTGGTTGTTGGTGGCGCTTGTGAGCCCTTCCATGCTTGTATTGAGATTCATAAGCTGCTCAAGACTGGAAAATTGCGCCATCTGGGCAATAAATTCCTTGTCTTCCATAGGGTTAAGCGGATCCTGATACTTGAACTGCGTTACCAGCAGCAGCATGAAGGAATCCTTGTCCAGGTTACTGCCCTTTTGCTTGCTCAGGGCAGTATTGAATTCATTATTGGTATTGTTCAGTGATTGGGTAATGCTGGACATGGTTGCTCCTCACGCCGGGCTGTTTTTACGCCACCACATGCAAAGAACGGGTGGTATATCTTGCCGCATGCGTATGAGAATGCACAGGCTGTTCCAATGTTGTTTCATCTAAATTATTTCTTGTATTACGCATTGTTGAGAGGTTTTTCAGCCGGGAAAGTTCTTCACGGCGGGCATCTTCTTCCTGCCATGAGTTGTGCTGGTTCAGGTTCTGCCAGGCATTTTCGTCCTGCTGGCGTGAATTGAGCTGCACCTCAACCTTGTCCACCTTGAGCCCCTGCTGTTCCAGATTGGTGCGGATTGCTTCCAGCTGGCGGGTGACCATTTCGGCAGTTTCGGTCTTTTCAGAACGGATGGTGGCGCTGACTTCGCCGTTGCGCAGACTGAGGCTGAGCGTGATGGCCCCAAGCTCCTGGGGATGCAGTTGCAGGTCCAGTCGGGTAGTGCCGCTTCTGAAGCTTGAGAGCAGCCCCTGTTCCACCTGCTGCGCCACATAGCGGGGTATGGGAGCGGGGCGCGAAACTTCCGCCGATGCCTGATTTGCAGCATCCAGGGTCTGCAGAGCTGCTGCTGCCGCCTGATTGTCCTGTCTGCCGTTAAAGAGCGGCTGCACGTCTACCTTGCGGGTCATTTCGCCCCACGAGGCGTCACGGCTGGAGTCTTTGGCGCTGCTTTGCCGGTCTTCGCCAAATGCCTGGTATCCGGCCTGCCCATTCTTGCCAGCGTCATTCTGCTTTCCGGCGTGCTCGGGGCCTTCGCCATGTTGTTGGGTCGTGCTCTGCTGGTTGGACGCCTGTTCCGTATTGGCCGAAACGCGGGTGAACGCCGTTTCCGCCTTGCTACCCTGCGCACCCGCATGACCCACGCCCGCACTCTGGCTGCCGTCAAGCTTTCTGCTCACGGCATTGCTCTGGTGTTCGGCACTCTTGAGGTCCTGAAATTTTTGCCCGTCCTGGCTGTTGGCGGTGAGCGTTTCTTCCAGCATATGCCGGGTATTTTTCTGTACGGTCTGGTCTATAAGAATCTTGCTCTGCTGTGCTTCCTTGTTGCGCAGAGCGCTCGCCTGAAGCTCCTTTTCGGTGCGGGCGCGAGCCTTGCTTACAAGAGGCTGCAATGTTTGCTGCAGGGCTGCATCAAGCTGCTTTTGTGCGGTCTTTTGCTCGGTAAAATGATGGGCCGCCGGAGCCATGAGAGAAGAAAACTGCCCCATGAGCAGATTCATGCCATCGTTGCCGCCAAAGCTCTTGAGCAGAGTTTGCAGGCTTGTCGTGTCCAGTCCGATTCCGCGGCCCAAGGCCAGAGCTTCGGCAGTTTCCACATCAAGACCGGCAGTGGGATCAAGGTGCGCCATGAAAGAGTAGATGGAGTCAAGGGCCGCTTCGCCCTTGCCCTCACCTATAAGCTGCTGCACGCGCGTTTCAAGCACGCCGGAGGGGTCTATCTTCTTGAGCAGGGTGCTGATGTGCGTCTTGTCTTCATCACTGAGAGCAACGCTGCCCCCCATGTTTTGCAGGCTCGCCATAACCTGGGCAAGGGTTGCGCCGTCCGGCTGGTCCGCCAGGGCGTCAAACTTTTTCAGGGCGTCGAGCGGCGCGCCTGCTTTGAGAAGGTCCCGCCGCAGCTCTGCCAGCTCCTGTTTGGTGAAGCATACTTCATCAAGAGTATAGGTGACGCCGTTGGTGGTGGTTCGGCTGTAAGGGCTTTGCACGCGCGGCGCCTCGGATGCTGCCGCGCTTGCGGAAACGTGTTCGCCACGTTCCACGCTGTCGATGGCATCGTGAACAGCGGAGAAAAAATCGGCAAAAGACGAGCCTTCATCCTTGCTGCTGGTAAAGAGGGCGTCGAACGACGCGGCACTTGTAGGAATAATCTGCATCATGCACTCCTTGCACCCGGTGTAATACAAAGAGTGTTCCAAAAAATAAAAACAATTTAATTCAAAAGGTTAACATGCTAGACAGAAACAGCAAGGCAAGTATTGCCGGGGATGCAAAGCCGGAAGACTGAAGGCGAACGAAAAGAAGAGGGCGGGAAAAAGAAAAATCAGGAAGAGGCCATGAACAGGGCGGTGATTTCTTCCAGATCTTCAAGAGCGGCATGCCATGCTTTGGAAGAATAGCCGTCATTTTGCATGCGCATATGCAGGTATCCGCTGAAAAGGCGGATTACGGGAGGTTGGGAGCGCCAGAAGTCATCTGGCAGGACGTGCGCACCTTTTCTGAGGTGACGTGAAAAACTGGCACAAAGCCCGGCAAGTCCGAGCGTTACGCTTTTAGCCAGATGGGGAAAAGCCGTTCGCAGACGTTCCAGCCTGCCGACCAGCAGAGGGCGTTGCGCCGGATTGTAAAGAAAAAGAAAAACAGCCTGCCACAGATCCTCAAGCAGTGACCGACAGCTTGTGTCCGCCTTATGGCCCGCGTGCTCAAGGGTGTACAGCCCCAGGGCATCGCGCCCGGTGCGGTACAAGCGCAGGCCCTGCGGCACTGCCGGGTTGG
>NZ_JBAIYR010000011.1:0-26250 GCF_036763145.1 Desulfovibrio sp. 1188_IL3213
CCGTAACGAGTTTATTGAGGATCCCGGCACTGAAGGCCGCTGGATGGCACGCTACCACCACGACTTCCAGCGCGAAGGCAACCCTGTGGGTTATTTCACGCCGGGCATGGAGCCCAAGGCTCTGGAATCCTCCCTGCCTTGCGGCGGGGGCAAAAGACGGGCAGCCAGCGATGAAGGAACGGCAGCAAAGGCTGCCCCGCCGTCAGGCGTCAAAGGCTGACAAAGCACTTCCAAAGGCAGAAGCGCGGCAAGCCGCGTCAGTGCCTGCCACAGTCCGGCCTGCACCGCCCTTTCGTGGCGGGCCAGCAAAGCAACGCTGCACCTGCGGGTCGGCGCGGCAAATTGCAGGGTGTAAAAATTATTGCGCCCCGCAGGCGCGGCCACAGCTGAAAGCCCCTGGCGGGCAGCACTTTCGTTCAATGCGCGGCGCGTTGCCTCAAGCACATAGGGTTTGGCCCCCACCGCTCCGCTTGAACTGCCCTCGTGAATGCGCCAGTGGTAGAGCACGTGCGGCACGTGAACAATCTGCTCCGGGCCGAGGCATTCCGTGGCGCGCAAACTGAGATCATAATCCTGCGATCCTTCCAACCCAGGCCGCAAGCCGCCAAGGCGGCGCAGCAATTCTGTGGAATAGACAGAAAAATGCCAGACATACTGGGTCCAGGGGTCGAAATCCGCCTTGAAAATGGGCGTACGCCGGACACCACGGGAATCAACCTTGTCTTCGTCACTGAAGGCCAGCCCCAGACGAGGCACGGACGCGGCCACTTCAGCCATCTGCTCAAGAGCGGTCGGGGCCAGCAGGTCATCGTGGTCAAAAAAACCTGTCCAGGGCGCGTCGACCATTTCCAGCGCACTGTTGCTTGCCAGAGAAATATGCCCGTTGCTTTCGCGCCGCACGTATCGCAACCGCACGTCTTGTGCGGCATAAGCACTCAAAATTTCAGGTGTATACGGGTCTGTGGAAGCGTCATCAGCAATGCAAAGCTGCCAGTGGGGGTATGTCTGACCCAGAACAGAATCCAGTGCCGCACGCAAATGTTCCGGCTGCGGGCTGTACACAGGCATTACAACGGCAATCTTGGGCCATTGGTGACCAACCATCAGCTCACTGTACCGTTTTTCCTGTGCCGCACATTCTTTCGGAGCGGCTCCTGCAATGGAGCTTTCCTGTTCCGCAAGCTCCAGCCAGGCGTCGTAAACCGCAGGACAATTGTCCAGGCCGCAGGTATACAGCCCCTCCTCTTGCAGGGCGCGCATGCCGGGACGTAAAGATTCGCGCCTGAAGTCTTTCGCCCGCTGCAACCATTCCCCGGCCTGTGCCGCCAAAACGGAATATCCCTCCGCATGGCCGTAGTCGCGCAACCTGCGGGCGGCCTTAACATACCAGGACAAAGCACGGGGCAGGCTGTCGGGCAGGTCACGGCAAAGGGTCAGAGATGCGCATTGCTGCGCGTGAGGCAGAAGCCCGATCATATCAAGCAGGCTTTGCGGCCCGGGATCATGTCGCCAACGCAGCCATGCTGACATGCCGGGAGTGGCGGGAGTGGCGCACATACCGGCCGCCTCCCGCTCCAGGCCGGAAGCCAGGGATGGTCCCGGATGCAGCCAGCCAGTACACGCATAGTCCAGCCCGTCTTGCCGCGCATGCTCCGGCTGATCCGGGTGCAGCAGGCCGGGATGCAGCCTGCCGCGTAACAGCAGGCTGTTCCACAATCCGCAGGTCTTCCAGCTGTCAATGTCGTCAGCCAGAACTGCCAGCGCATCCGGCTCACTGCTGAAAAAACGCCGATGATCATGCCCCGGATCAGTGGGTTGCTGGGCAGCCAGGCGCAGGCAAAAATCCTGCGGCGCAAGTTCGTCCAAAGCCGCCGCAAAACCGCCCACAGCCAGAAAATCCTCACGCCGCAGCAAAAGCGCTCCCATATGGGCAAGCTGAAAAAATCTCCGCTTTCGGGCCAGATCATGCTCCAGGGGCAGACCTTCATAAAGATACCGCAGTTGCCCGAGGCAATCTCCCACGCTGCCCATGTGGGCTATGCGGGCCTGGAAAGGAGCGACATTATCCGCCAGTGAAGCAGGAGGGCCAAATGCTTCCTGGCGGTAAAGGAAGAGGGGATTGACCCCGGCAAGCCGGTCTGAACTTTCAAGCCTGTGACGCATTGCCGGCAGACTGCCGGGCAAAAGACGCACCGCCGAGGAAAGAAGCAAGAGATAGGGGGTGTGCGCCTGGCCGGCGGCCAGATTGAGCGCCTCCAGGCAAGGCTGCCCTGCGGACGGGCTGTAACAGCGAAACGCATGCATGGCTCCGCGCCGCACCATATCCTGCCCCAGGGGCATAATCTGCGGGCGCATCGCTTCATGGCATGCCGCCATGAGCACCTGCCCCGCTGCCCCGGCGGATTCAAGGGCGGCGCAACAGTCCTGGGGGGAGAACTCCGGCAAAATGCGAAGTAAAACAGTCAGCCAGGGTCTGTCATGTGCTCCGTTTGTCATGGCGGCAGGCTAGCACAGGGCAGAAGGCGGCGCAACGCGACGGCCTTACTCCGATGTCACGGACCACGCGGGCCGTATGGTTTGCTGCTGTTGCTGCTTCCCTGAGGGCGCGATCCGGCATTTTCAGGCGAACCGGCTTGCGCCCTTGGGAATCTTGCGCGCCACCCCGCTGGAGCGCTCTCAGCATCCCTGTTTTGCGGCTTGAGAGAAAAAGCGGTACTCTGCCCGCAGGACGTTTCCACACACGCCCTGCCCCCTCGGCCGCCCAACGCTCGTATGCAGGAGTCTTCATGCCGCCCGTAGTTTCTGTGGTCATTCCTTCGTATAATAGCCGCACCTACCTGAAGCGCGCCCTGACAAGCCTTGAGGCGCAGCGCTGCAAGGAACTGGATCTGGAAATCATTGTGGTGGACGACGGGTCTGATGACGGCACACAGGACTATCTGAAAAAAAGCTTTCCACAGGTGCAGTGCCTGCGTCAGGCCAATGCGGGCGCTTCCCGGGCGCGCAACAGGGGCATGGATGCCGCCACGGGCGACTACCTCGTTTTTCTGGATGCCGACGACATACTTTGCCGTGGCTGCCTGCATTCCGGGGTGGAAAGCTTACGCCGCCACAGCGCAGACATCAGCGTATGCCTCTGCCTGAACCATGTGGAGGGCGCGTCCGGCGGACACTTCTGGCCCCTGCGCCGGGGGCAGTATCCGCTGCACCTGTGGCATTCCAACATCTCACCGGTGCATACCTTTATGCTCAGGCGCAGTTCCGTGGGCGAACGACGCTTCTCCCCCCTGCCCGCATGTGAAGACTGGCTGTTCTGGTGTCAGTGCGCGCACGCGGGTCTGCGTTTTGTCTCCAATACCGATGGCATGGCAGTTTATGTACACCGCCCCCAAAGTCTTTCCCGCACAGTGGACGGCCAGCACATACGAATGCATGTTCTCAAGACTATAGGAGAAAATCTTAATAACAATGCAAACCTGCCTGAAGAGGGTCTCTTTGCCGCCGCCCTTGCCCATCTGGCCGGAGTCTTGGCCTGCACCACAGAACAGCGCCATTACAGTGCAAACAATATTCCCACATTATTACGGCAAGCGAAGCAAAGCCTGCTCCACGCCCTGCGGGCCGAAAAAAACGCCGCGCCACCCGGACTCGCAGAGCGGAGCCACGCCTTGCAAGCCTGCGCCCTTGCTTGCGCCCTGCCTGCGGAAGCCCAGGATCTGACAGCCGGAATACGCGCGTTGGGCCGACGAATATGCCCGGAAATACAAAACTTTTCAGAGGGCGCATCCATACATGCCGCGTGGCGCGCGGCCCTTGCTCAAACAGCAGTTCCCCTGCAGGTAATGGAACGCACTTTTTACAAAAATTTTGATCCGCAAAGCCTCAATCTTTGAGTGTATACATATAACACGCTAGTAAAAAAGAAGTTTATCATTCCAATTCTTCTTTTTTCCACACAGGCCCGGAAGGCTTGGCAGACCAAGCATATATTTGCTAGGCTGGCTGCGCCCGGCCTTTTGGCACTCACGGGGCATCACATGCGCCAAGCCCGTGCCGCGGGCCGCATTTAATCACATCAACCGCATCCAGAATTATGGGGCACGCAACCCAAGGCCTACTGCATGACACAAACAATGCCCCGCTTACTCTACCTGCTGGCCGTACTGGCCTGGTATCTGCTTCTGCTGCCCAACCCCGTCACAATTTTCATGGCGGCCTGCCTGTCTTGCCTTACCCTGCCGCAATACCGCAAACTGAGACAAAAAGCCCGGGCCTGGCGAATCCGCATTGAACGCAGCCGGCCGGATTCACGCAAGCGCCGCTTTCTTGTTTCCCTTGTCAATTCTTCGCCCCTTTACGGGTACATCGCCATGCTGATGGCAGCCATCATCGTGCCTATTTCGGTGCTGGTCCTTCTGGTATCACCGCAGGCAGCGGCCGGTTTTACACGGCTGCGCGAACTCCAGGCCAACAATTTTCAGTTGCCCGCTGAATGGGTCAACTATATCCAGCAGTGGCGGCAGAGCCTTACAGAGCACCCGCGCCTTGAGCGCGCCTTTAACGATCTGCTCACACGGCTGGACAACCTTTTCGACAGCGCCATGGGCCTGCTGCTGTCGCGCGGGGTGGATTTTCTCGGCGGCACCATGACGGTGCTCTGGACCGGATTTCTCTTTATAAGCCTTACAGTGATATTTACCATCTATTCCCGCCGGGTACGCAAGATTACGGGCAGGATATTCCATATTTCCCAACCCATGCTGCGGCGATTCATCACAGCCATACAGCGGGCATTGCGCGGCATCATGCTGGGCATCGTTCTGGTGGCGCTGGCCCAGGGCTTTCTGTGCGGCATCGCCTTTGCGGTGGCGGGCGTCAACCAGCCTGCCTTCTGGGGCTTGCTGGCTACCCTGGTGGCTCCCATCCCTATGGTAGGTACTGCCCTTGTGTGGCTTCCCCTGTGCATTTCGCTCTGGTTTACGGGCAAAGGCATGGCCGCCATCGGGCTGGGGCTGTGGGGAATGCTGGCCGTGGCGGGAGTGGACAACGTGCTGCGGCCCCTTTTCCTGCGACAGGGCATCAAGGCGCCTTTTTTTGTGCTGATTATCGCCATCCTCTGCGGACTTTCCAGCTTTGGCCCCGTGGGGCTTATTGCAGGCCCCGTGCTGCTGGCCTTTGCCATGCAGGCAGTGGAGGAAGCCAACCGTATCTACAAGTATAATGCTTAGCAAAGTATAATGGTTAAAATAGATTCTCACGCTACGCTTACGGTAGAGGAAGAGCCTTGCCGCCCCAGGGACTACTGCGTACCAAACAGTACGGGAAACGGCAGCGCCCCTGCAAGGCCATGCCACACATGCTCCCGCCACGAAAAGATGCCCTTGTCGCCTGCACGGCTGGCAGCATGTTTTTTATGGCTCTGCCTGCTTGTGGCATGTGTCGCACCCGGGCATGCCCTGGCGGCCATGCCCGTGCGTTCCGCCATTCTTATCAATATGGATACCGGCAAAGTTCTTTATGCCAAGAATCCTGACATGGCCATCCCCCCGGCTTCACTCACCAAGGTCATGACCATGTATCTGGCTATGGACCAGATTCGCGCGGGAAAAATCAAGCTCGGCGAAAAAATAAGAATCACGCCGCAAGTGGCTGCCGTGGGCGGGTCGTCCATGCATTTGCGGGCAGGCGATCGGGTTGCGCTTTCACAGTTGCTCACGGGCATGGCTGTGGTTTCGGGCAACGATGCGGCCACTGCTGTGGCCCGCCGGGCTGGCGGCAACGACCGTCAGTTTGTGCGCGCCATGAATCAGAAAGCCAAGGCCCTGGGCATGAGCCGCACCACATTCAAAAATCCCACCGGACTGCCTGCAGCCGGACAAAAAACCACCGCACGAGACATGGCCCGAATGACAAGGGCCTACCTGCGTTCCCACCCGTCCGCCCTGCGTTATCACAACGTGCAGCTGCTCACCTACCGAGATAGGAAAACACGCAATACCAACGGATTGCTGGGTACGGTAGCAGGGGTCAACGGATTGAAAACGGGCTGGACCGTAGCCTCGGGCTACAACCTTATTGTGACGGCCCAACGGGGTAAAACCCGCATGCTGGCAGTGGTTATGGGCGGCGCCAGCAGAGTCGGGCGCGATAATGCCGCCCGCAGGCTCATCGAGGCCGGATTTCGCCATCCTGCATCCCCCAAAAAAGTGCAGCAGATATTTGCGGGCAGGAAAAAGCGTTGAGGCCAGTCACAGAGCGGCTTGTGCGATTGCCCTTGTCCTGCGCGCAACGGTTACGAACGATCTGACTGACAGGTCTTTTTGCTGTCCGCCCTCCTAGACAGTGTCGTCACGAGCGCCTTTCCCGGTATCTCTGTGTCGAACTTCGCCTTTTATTCCGGTCGAGTACCATAAGAGTACACTCCCTGCATAAAAGGCTCGTTCTCCTTGATATACCAAGGAAATTCATCTCGTGGCGACACTGCCTAGAGCAGATTAACTTTGAGAATGTACATTCTCAAAGTTTAAGACACGCTCGCTTCGATGCTTAACCGCGCAAATAAATAGCTCTGCTGTCTTCTCGGTAGTCGTTGGCGAGCCTGCGAGCCTTACGAATGGCGACAGTGGTTGTGTAGCAACAAACCGCTCGTTATACATGGTGTCTGCAAGCGTAGTTTCCCGCGTTACAACTCCTGAAGCATCCGTAACTTCCTTTGTCGTAACGGCTGAAGCTGCGCTTGCATCTTTGCGGCGGGCCACTGCTCACGCAGCCGCCAGAACAAGTTCAAAGTGAAATTGCTCTAGAGCAGTTAACGAATGAAATGAGTTAACTGCTCTGCAAGGATTTTCAGGAAAATCCTTGCCACGAAATGCGAGCAGGCAGGCTTTTGCCTGCCGTAAGCAAGCATTTCAAGTGTTAAATGCTCTAGTTGTAGTGACCGGCGAATACTGCGAGGGAACTTCAAACAACCGCGCTGATGAGAAGCATGCTTGCTGGGTACGGCTGGCGCAAAGAGCACCGTTGCCCGGCGCTTGCACAAAAAACATTAAAAATGGGCGGAAGACCATAAATAAAGACGGCGGAAATTTCCGCCGTCTTTATTTATGAATCACAGGATCTGTGGCAACAGCGGCTACGCCTGCTTCAATGCCTGCTCCAGATCCGCGATAATGTCATCCACATGCTCAAGCCCAACGGACAGGCGCACCGTACCGGGATGTATTCCCGCTTCGCGCAACTGCTCGTCTGTCAGTTGCCGGTGGGTGGAGCTTGCAGGATGCAGCACGCAGGTGCGGATGTCAGCCACATGCACCTCAAGGGAAATCATCGTAAGGCTGTCGATAAAACGCGCTCCGGCATCACGCCCGTCGCGGAGAGAAAAGGCGATCACGCCGCTGCACCCGTCGGGCAGGTACCTGTCGGCCAGCGCCTTGTTGGGATTGCCCGGCAAACGGGGATAACTGACGGATTCGACCTTGGGATGCCCGGCAAGATAGGCGGCCACCTTTTCGGCATTGCGGCAGTGGCGCTCCATGCGCAAGGGCAGGGTTTCAAGCCCCTGGTTGATATAAAAGGCTCCCTGGGGGCTTTGGCAGCAGCCCATATCCCGCATGAGCTGCACACGGGCCTTGACGATAAAGGCCGCCCGGCCAAAGGCTTCGGTATAAACCAGCCCGTGATAGGAGGGATCAGGCTCGGTGAATTCGGGAAACTTTCCGCCAGTCCAGTCAAAATTTCCGCTGTCCACAATAACGCCGCCCATCTGCAGGGCATGACCGTCCATATACTTGGTGGTGGAGTGCACAACCACATCCGCCCCATATTCAAAGGGGCGGCACAGCACGGGCGTGGCAAAGGTGCTGTCCACAACAAGGGGCAGGCCATGCCTGTGCGCCAGACCGGCAAAACGCTCGATATCCAGCACATCCATGGACGGATTGGTCAAAATTTCTCCGAATACCGCCTTGGTATTGGGTCTGAAGGCTTTTTCAAGCTCTTCATCCGGCGCGGTCTGATCCACAAACGTCACTTCAATGCCGAGCTTTTTGAGGGTAACGGCAAAAAGGTTGAATGTTCCCCCATAAATGCTGGAAGCGCTGACGACATGGTCGCCGCTGCGGGCCACATTGAGCAGGGCAAGCAGATTGGCCGCCTGACCGGAGGACGTGCAAAGAGCGCCCACACCGCCTTCAAGGGCCGCGATCTTGCGCTCCACCGCATCCACAGTGGGATTGCCGAGGCGGGTATAAAAAAATCCCGCATCCTCGAGGTCAAACAGCCGCGCCACGGCTGCGGTGGACTCATACCTGAACGTGGTGCTCTGGGCGATGGGCACAACACGCGGTTCACCGTTTTTGGGCTCGTAACCGGCGTGCAGACAAAGAGATTCCGTTTTCATGCCATCCTCAATGCGGTGGAATTTAAAGATCATCACGGCCGTACATTCGTGCCGCGCCGCACGAAAATACAGCAAGCGCATCCGGGTGGCAACCTGACGCGGGTGATCCGGATTCAGGTGACGCCGCACACGGCATGAACCAGTCGGTCGCCTGACGGCGGTCATGCAAGTTTTTTGCAAACCTTGTAAACCCGCCGCACACAGGGGCAGAACAGCTCCGTAAACGCCAGCAAAAAATCACGAACCTATTGACCGTTTGTCGCTTACTGTATATAATTTTTCGCAAATGACGGCCAGCTGGACGTGCTAAAACATGAGGGGCATGATTGTCGCACACGCCAAGCCAGCAGCCTTTTCGCATCATATCAGTTCCTGAATTATGCACAGACAGCGCCACAGGGCGCACGGCCGTTAAGCCGGACGTCGCTATGCCGTTGTCTTCGACACGGACGGCGTGACTTTTTCGCGCCGCACAGCAGGCCCCAGTGGCAGGGGGACTGCGCCGCAGATGTTCATTCACTCTTGCCAGGAGGCTATTATGCGTATTGCCGTGGGTCTGGGCAAAGAAGGCGGAGAAGAGCGTTTGGAGCGCCAGGGCATCAGCCGCCGCGATTTCATGAAATTTTGTACGGCGGTGGCCGTGGCTATGGGCATGGGTCCGGCTTTTGCTTCCGATGTGGCTGCCGCCCTCACCGGGCGTCGCCCTTCGGTAGTGTATCTGCACGCCGCCGAATGCACGGGCTGTTCCGAAGCGCTGCTGCGCACCTACCAGCCCTTTATCGACACTCTTATTCTCGACACCATTTCTCTTGACTATCATGAAACCATCATGGCCGCCGCCGGCGAAGCCGCCGAAGAGGCGCTTCAGGCCGCAGTCAACGGGCCTGACGGTTTCATCTGCCTTGTCGAAGGCGCGATCCCCACGGGCATGGACAACAAGTACGGCTATATAGCCGGACACACCATGTACGACATCTGCAAAAACATCCTGCCCAAGGCCAAGGCTGTGGTCAGCATCGGCACCTGTGCCTGCTACGGCGGCATTCAGGCTGCCAAACCCAATCCCACCGCCGCCAAGGGCATCAATGACTGCTATGCGGACCTTGGCGTCAAGGCCATCAACGTGCCTGGCTGCCCGCCCAACCCCCTGAACATGGTCGGCACTCTTGTGGCCTTCCTCAAGGGCCAGAAAATCGAACTGGACGAAGTGGGCCGCCCTGTCATGTTCTTTGGACAGAGCGTGCATGACCTCTGTGAGCGTCGCAAGCATTTCGACGCCGGCGAATTTGCGCCCTCCTTCAACTCCGAAGAAGCGCGCAAGGGCTGGTGCCTCTACGATGTCGGCTGTAAAGGACCCGAGACCTACAACAACTGTCCCAAGGTTCTTTTCAACGAGACCAACTGGCCGGTAGCTGCCGGGCATCCCTGCATTGGTTGCAGTGAGCCCAATTTCTGGGACGATATGACGCCGTTCTACCAGAACTAGGGGGATAAAAAATGAGCCAAGTCACTAAAACGCCCCAGAGCAATTACACCGGTCCCATTGTGGTGGATCCGCTGACCCGCATCGAAGGCCATCTGCGTATTGAAGTGGAAGTCGAAGGCGGCGTGATCAAAGAGGCCCGCAGCTGCGCCACCCTCTTCCGCGGCATTGAAACCATCCTTAAAGGCCGCGACCCGCGCGATGCCCAGCATTTTACCCAGCGTACCTGCGGCGTCTGCACCTATACCCACGCCCTCGCCTCCACACGCTGCCTTGAAGACGCCATCAACAAGCCCATTCCGGCCAACGCGACCTATATACGCAACATGGTGCTGGCCAACCAGTTCATGCACGACCATCTGGTGCACTTCTACCATCTCCACGCCCTGGACTTTGTAGACGTGACCAGCGCCCTTCAGGCCGATCCGGCCAAGGCCGCCAAGCTGGCGAACTCCATTTCGCCCCGCAAGGCGACCACTGAAGAATTCGCCGCCGTGCAGTCCAAACTGAAGACCTTTGTGGCAAGCGGGCAGCTCGGCCCCTTCACCAACGCCTACTTCCTGGGCGGACATGAAGGGTACTACATGGACCCCGAAGCCAACCTCGTGTGCACCGCCCACTATCTGCAGGCCCTGCGCGCCCAGGTGGAAGTTGCCAAGGGCATGGCCGTTTTCGGCGCCAAAAACCCGCACACCCAGTTTACCGTTGCCGGTGGCGTGACCTGCTACGAAGCACTGACGCCCGAACGCATCAAGCAGTTCCGCGATCTTTACGTCAAGGCCCGCGCCTTTATTGAAGAAGTCTATATCCCCGACCTTCTGCTGGTCGCCAGTTACTACAAGGACTGGGGCAAAATCGGCGGAACCAACAACTTCATGGCTTTTGGCGAATTTCCCGCGCCCGGCGGCGAACGCGACCTCAACAGCCGCTGGTACAAGCCCGGCGTTATTTATGACCGCAAGGTGGGTTCCGTACAGCCCTTCGATCCGAGCAAGATTGAAGAGCATGTGCGCCATAGCTGGTACGAGGGCAAGGCCCGCGCACCCTATGAAGGCGAAACCAATCCGCACTTCACCTTCATGGGCGACACGGACAAGTATTCGTGGAACAAGGCCCCGCGTTACGACGGCCACGCCGTGGAAACCGGCCCCCTTGCGCAGATGCTGGTGGCCTACGGGCATAACCACAAGACCATCAAGCCCACCATTGACGCTGTGCTCGCCAAGCTGAATCTTGGCCCCGAAGCCCTGTTCTCCACCCTGGGCCGTACCGCCGCCCGCGGCATCCAGACGCTGGTCATTGCCCAGCAGCTTGAAAACTGGATCAACGAATACGAGAACAACATCATCAAGGACAAGCAGATCGTCGAAGACTACGCCGTGCCGACCTCCGCGCGCGGTGTCGGCTTTGCCGACGTGTCGCGTGGCGGCCTCTCGCACTGGATGACCATTGAAAACGGCAAGATCGACAACTTCCAGCTTGTGGTTCCCACCACCTGGAACCTGGGACCCAGGGACGAGAAGGGCATACCCAGCGCCGCCGAAGCCGCTCTGGTCGGCACGCCGGTGGCCGATCCCAAGCGCCCGGTGGAAATCCTGCGCACCATTCACTCCTTTGACCCCTGCATCGCCTGTTCTGTGCACGTCATTGACGGTGAAAGCAACGAAGTGCATGACTACAAGGTACTGTAGCCTGTCATAGCCGGATGCATGAGGGCGGGGGATTTGCCCCCGCCCTTTTTTTCACTCTTCAAGAAAGCGAGCAGGCACATGAGCAAAGAAAAGGTGCTTATCCTGGGTGTGGGCAATATTCTGCTGACCGATGAAGGCTTTGGGGTACGGGCAGTGGAACACCTTGAGTCGCAATACCGCTGGCCTGAAAATGTGACTCTTATGGATGGCGGCACTCAGGGGCTGATGCTCATGAGCACACTGATGGATTGCGATTTTCTGGTGGTTCTGGATGTGGTGCTGGGGCGCGAAGCGCCGGGTTCCATATACTTGCTGGAAGGCGAAAAACTGCGGCAGAGCCTGAGCTTCAGAGACTCGATGCACCAGACCGACCTTGTGGACACTCTCGTAACCTGCGAACTGGCCGGGCATCGCCCGCGGGCGCTTGTTTTCGGCATGCAGCCATTCGACTACAAAACCATGCAGGTCGGGCTGACACCCGAGGCAGAAGCCAAACTGCCGGAATTTTGCTCAAAAGTGGTGGCAGAACTTGTCCACCACGGCATCCGCGCCGAAAAAATCTGACTCCTGTCCGGTCAATATAAAAATTCCGTGCAAAAATCCCGTAACAGCCACACGCTGTTACGGGATTTTTACATCAGCATATCTCTCGCCCCGTTCAAAAACGGAATGGCTCGGCGTCATTCATTTCCGGGCAGGCATTCTTCGGTGAACAGCGCCATCTGGACCTGCCTCAGATCAGCGGCCCACAGCCCGTCACCCTCGCGCAAAACACCGGTAAACGTGCCGTCATATACCTGACCGCAGCCACACGAAGGCGACCGACTTTTAAGAATTGCGGCAGTACAGCCGCTTTCCCGGGCCAGGGCCGTTGCCGCACGCACACCCTGCAGAAAAGCAGCGGTCACGTCCTCGCCATTTTTGTTGATCACCCGATCACCCACAAGTTCGCAGCAAGGCCTCGGCGTAGGCAGGCCTCCCAGACACTCCGGGCAGGCTGCCACAGCCCGGCCCTCTTCCATCAGGCGCATGACTGCGGGACAGGGCGTGGCGCGCCCGTCGTAGCGGCAGGCAATGCCTGCCAGACAGGCGCTGACGATGTAGCGTGGCCGCATGGTGTTCACTTTTCTTCAGGCAAAAGCGCGGCTTCCCACATTTCCTGATAATAAACGCAGGTGCCGGGATTCCAGGCGGTAGCCGTGGCGTGGTCATAACTTTCGGTAATAGGCCAGTCAGTATGCGGAGCCAGGGCTTCTTCAAAAGAGGCGGCTTCAACCACAGCTTCATATTCAAGATTAAGCGTGTAGTTTGGCCCTTTCATAAAGCGCAGATGATAGCGCGGCATGGCAAATCCTTTCAACGCGAACACCGGGAAGGAGAATCCCCTTCCCGGTGTGTTTAATCATTTACACAATGGCAGTGCCTAGTGTGTGGTCATCACAAACTTGCTGACGAGGAAGAGCACGATCAGCAAAAAGATGCCAAGCCCCACGCCGCCTTTGATGAGTTTCATCTCAACGGGATCCAGGGGTTCATACTCCATCTTCTCAATTTCTTCATGGAGTTTTACTTCATTAGTCTTTTCCATATCTCACTCCGTATATGCTAGCCGCCGATAACAGGCGGGGTCATGCCGTGGAAGAAGGCGTAGGAAATGAACAGGCCCACCCAGATGATGAAGCCAAACAGGCACACCACGTACACAACGGCCAGACGACCGATGCCTTCTTCACGCAGTTTGCGGAAGTTGGACACCACACCGATGGTGAAGAAGGTCATGAGGAAGAACAGCACACGGAAGCCGTTGATGGTGCCGGACAGGCTCTTGCCGAGCTTGTGCAGTTCGGGCGAGGACAGGCACATGAACAGCAGGATCAGGAAGGTGCCGATGTAGCCAAGCACAAAGCGGGGGAAACGATCCATAACGTCGCCCCAGGTCATGGTGCGTTCGCCACGGGTCTTGTCGAACTTGGCGGTCCAGACGTAAGCAAGCACCAGGGCCCACACGCCGATGAACACGTCAATGAAGATCTTGACGGTAGTGGTAACCATCACGACCCAGCCCGGTTCCCAGTTGATGCCCTGACCGGCCATCTTTGCCAGAATGAGGGATTCGGTGATGGCACCGCTGGCGATGGCGCCGCCGTCAGACTTCACGGCGAGGCCCATCCAGGCGCCGGCCACCAGGGGCTCGGTGGAAAGGAACTGCTGCGCCACGAAGGGCAGGATCAGCATTTCGATGCAGGTGAACACCACGACCAGCGAGGACACCATGATCGGCACCACAGGCCGGGCGCGGATGGCGCCGCCGGTGGCAATGGCCGCCGAGACGCCGCAAATGGAAATGCCGGAAGCAAGAGGAGCAGCCCATTCTTTGTTGAACTTGAAGTGTTTACGGGCAACGTAGTAAACAACGCACCAGTAAAGCAGGTACGCTTCAACAATGGCGCAAAGACCGCGGAAAATGATGTGACCGGCAAAACCGGCCGCATCAGCGGCTTTCACGCCGAGTTCGGCGCCCATGATAACAATGGCGATTTTAACAAAAAGCTCGGGCCGGCAGGCTTCGCGCAGGCTTTCGGCAAACTTGGGGGTAATGTTGCCCACAAGAATACCGACAACCAGAGCCACGATAAGGCCGGCTTCAGTGCTGAGGCCCAGCGCCCACGGAATGCCCTGCTTGGCGAGCTGCGTGGGGTTGGCCGCGATGTAGGCGTTGGCCCCGGCCGTGTAGCAGGCGATAGCCATGAAGAAGATGATGGTAAAGCCACGAACGAAGCTCGCCACATTGCCCTTGATAAGCTTGATGCCTATCGCCAGCAAGGTGGTAATAATCGCGTAGCTCATGAGCAGCGAACCCCAGCCGGGCAGCCACTTCCAGGTTGCGGCCTTCCAGGCGGTAAGCGGGTTGTCGACCCACATGCCAACGCGCACGACCCAGCCCATCATGTCCAGGCCGACCATTTTGCCGAGCGCTAAAACGAAGACAAGGCAGCCGATAAGCAGGGCAACTTTGTCTTCGTTAAATGCTGCCTTTGGTGATGCCATACCCATAGTCCTCCATGCGAATAATGCAAGTAATCACGAACACACCTCCCCGCCGACACCTCTTGCCCCTTGGCGGCCTTGTACAAATGAGCACATAGCGCGCCAAAAAACAAAATTTGCCGCAGTGTCCGGCTGGGGAAACCACGCCAAAATGGTGCCGTCCTACGTAAAAGCAGCAGCACCGTCTGGGAAGATACCTTTCTGGGCTAGATTGTCAAGCATTAGTTCAAAGTTTAACAATCTGCAAATCATCTCTGATTTTGGAGCTTCAGGGAGTATTTTTTCCATGTTGTAAAGAAAAAAACATGGATATTTAGAAAGTATTTACAATATATCCAACACAGTATTTATAAGAAAAAGACAAAAAAACATTTTTATAGTGTTATTATGCGTAAATTTTACTTAATATATTCCAATATAACAGTCCACAGACATCAAAAAATAATCACCAAAATAAAAACTGTAAAATGAATTCATGGCCTGAAAAAGCCAAAAAAGCGGCAGCGTTGGCCGAAAAATCGTTTTTTCCGCCAACAGGGCGCACAGCCTTGTGCTTTATAACACCAACAGGCGCATACATACCGCGACGCTATACATCCCTTTAAACATGCCCATGCCTGGAGCATTTTAACTTTGAAGCCGCTCTGGAGGCTGCGTGAACGGCCTCCGCAGCACAGGGGCAGGCGCAACCCATTTGCCTTGTTACCAGTCGGTTTTTCATCCCGTTCCTGCCCGCTTTTGTGCCATCCAAACGCACGGTCAGACTTCAATCTGTGTTACGTTTTTTTAAAAGTTGACACAAAAATAACATGCCTATACCATCTGTAAAATCCTACAATCCCATACAGGACAAGAAGATGAACAGAATTTTCAAGGCATTTTCTCTATCGCTTCGCCATGTCTGTGGCGGCTTTCTGGCCCTGTTTTTCCTTCTGCTTTCACTCTCCCCGGCCTGTGCGGCCAATGGTTGGGACAAGGACACGCTGGTTTACGCCTGGAGCAGCAACGTGGGGCCGCTCAATCCTCACGCTTACGGCGCAAACAAGATGTTCGCCCAGGCCCTCGTTTACGAGCCGCTGGTGCAATATGCCGAGGACGGAAAAATCATCCCCTGGCTGGCTGAAAGCTGGACAGTTTCGCCTGACGGCAAGATCTATACGTTCAATCTGCGCAAGGATGTAAAATTTTCAGACGGCACCCCCTTCACGGCCGATGCCGTGGTAAAAAATTTCGATGCCGTCCGCATGAACATCACGCGCCATGACTGGCTGGCAACGGCTGACCTTATGGATTCCTACAAGGCCGTCGGCCCCTACACCTTTGAGCTGAGGCTCAAGCAGCCCTATGCCGCGGCTCTTCAGGAACTGAGCCTGGTGCGCCCCCTGCGCTTTCTCTCGCCCTCCGCCATGCCTGAAAATGGCAACACCGCCCAGGGCATAAAGTCCCCTGTGGGAACCGGTCCCTGGGTTCTTGCAGAAAGCCGCAAGGGCGAATTTGACCGTTTTGTGCGTAATGATAGTTACTGGGGCGAAAAGCCGCAGATGCGCCAGCTTGTGGTCAAGGTGATCCCTGATGCGGAAACCCGCGCCATTGCTCTTGAAAGCGGTGAGGTGGACCTTATAGCCACCGCCATTGCCGATCACGGCTCGGCCGGGGTAAACCCTGATGCCTACGCCGCCCTGGAAAAAGATCCGGCCTACGCCACCCGCGAGTCCTCGCCGCGCAACACCCGCCTGCTCGCCATGAACACGGCCCTGTTTCCCACCAGCGAGCTTGCCGTGCGTCAGGCCATTGTACGCGCTATTGACCGCCCATCTATAATAAAGGGTGTGTTGCTCGGCCAGGAAGCTCCGGCCGAAGAGTTGCTGGCAAAAGACATTCCCTTTTGTGACATCGCTCTGAAACCCTATCCCCACTCGGCTGAAGAGGCCGCAGCCATTCTGGACAAGGCTGGCTGGAAGCTCCGGCCCGGCGAAAAATTCCGCACAAAAGACGGCAAAACCCTCAGCCTTGAGCTTAAGTTTATTGCCAATGAAAGTATCATGCGCTCCATTGCCGAGGTGGTGCAGAGCGACCTTGCCCGCATAGGCGTGGATGTTAGACTGATGGGTGAAGAGCCCAATGCGTTCGGCGCATCGCAAACCGACGGCACATTCAACATGATATTCTGTGAATCCAATGGCGCACCTTACGATCCGTTCTCGTATGTTGCGGCCATGCGTGTGGCGGGACATGCGGACTACCAGGCCCAACGCGGGCTGCCGCAGAAAAAGGAACTGGACGCGGCCATCACAAAAGCTCTTGCCACTACGGATGCCAAGGAGCTTCAGAGCCTGTTCACCAGCATTCTGACCATGCTGCATGACGAGGCCGTTTACGTTCCTGTAAGCCGCACCATTGACAAGGCCCTGTTTAAAAAGAAGAATATCAAGGAATTCACATTCAGTCCCGTTTCGTATGAACTGCCTTTGGCGCGGGTTTCGCGGCCCTAGCAGACAATTTCAACCCGAAACTGTTCTGGCAGCGGCACAGGCAGATGCCCGCCATCAAGGCGTACGCCAGCTTGCGCCGTTGCCCAAAATCCTGGGCTGAGGACAGCGATGCCATGCATCTGCGCAGCAATGCCCCGTAAAGGGTGCGCAACACTTTGAATATGCCTTCTAGAAAATACTGTGCTCCAGGTGAATACGAGCAGGGCCATCTCCCCTGGCTGCCCGTATTTTTGTTGCCCATGCCGTGACACTCCCCGCGCGTCACGGCATGGGCAAAGTGCGGCATGGCGGTACGCCCGCGCCGCTCGCCATGCCTGCAACTTTAACGTGGACCCGTTCATGATACGCTTTTTGTGCCGCCGTCTTCTTATTCTCTTCCCTCTGCTGCTGGGAATTTCTGTTTTTGTTTTTGCCGTGCTGCGCCACGGCAAAACAGATCCGGCAATGGCATATCTGCGCCTATCCGGCCTGCCGCCCACGGAAAACCTGCTGGCAACCACCCGCGAAAGCCTGGGCCTGAACCAGCCCCTCTGGAAGCAGTATCTGGACTGGCTGGCTTCGGCCCTTCAGGGCGATCTGGGTCTGTCCTATGTGACAGGCAACCCGGCCCTCAACGAGATTCTGTACTACCTGCCCGCCACCATCGAACTGACCATGTGGGCCATGGCCGCCACCATTGTCATCAGCATTCCGCTGGGCATCGCGGCCGCCCTGTACAAAGACCGCTGGCCGGATCACCTCACCCGTATTTTTGCATTCAGCGCCGTATCCATGCCGTCATTCTGGCTGGGCTTTCTGCTGGTGCTTCTTTTTTCGCGCCATCTGGACATTCTGCCCGCCATGGGCCGGGGTGGCCCGGAATTTCTGATCCTGCCCGTGTTCACGCTTTCCTTCATGTCCATGGGGATCAACATACGCCTGGTGCGGGCGAGCATGCTGGAACACATGCACAGCCGCAGCGTCACGTACGCCCGCTCAAGAGGGCTCAAAACATGGCGCATCATTGGTCAGCACGTGCTGCGCAATGCCCTTATTCCCGTCCTGACATCCATGAGCATGCATTTCGGCGAACTGCTCGGCGGGGCGGTGATTGTTGAAAACATCTTCAACTGGCCCGGAGTTGGCCGCTATGTGGTTTCTGCCATATACAATCATGATTACCCTGTTATCCAGACGTTCACGCTGGCAACCACGCTCATTTTTGTCCTTGTCAATCTGCTTACAGACGTGCTCTACGCGCGGATAGACCCGCGTATCCGCCTTGGAGAAGGACGATGAACAAAAAAATGCTCGTGGCCCTTCTCATCCTGCTGCCCCTCATGGCCTGCGCCCTGTTAAGCCCCTGGCTGGTTCCTCACGATCCCGAGGCCGTGGATCTTGCCAAAAAGTTTTTGCCTCCCGACGCCAGCCATCTGCTGGGTACAGACCACCTGGGCCGGGATGTTCTTTCCCGCCTTATGGCGGGCGCGCGCTACTCCCTGTCCACAGTGCTGTACATTATCGGCTGCATCATGGCGGCAAGCCTGGCCCTGGGTTCCATGGCCGGATACCTCGGCGGCAGGGTCGATTCCGCCGTCATGCGCGTCTGCGACGCCATGATGACCTTTCCGACCATAGTCCTGGCGCTTTTTCTTATCGGCATTCTCGGAACAGGGCTGACAAACCTTGTCATCGCCATCGCCATTACCCATGTGGCATGGTACACACGGCTTGTCCGCAGCCATGTGCTGAGCCTGAAAAGCAGGGGACACATCCTGGCAGCGCAGGCCATGGGCCTCAGCCGCACACGCATTGTCGTCCGCCACTTTCTGCCCGCCATTCTCGTGCAGGTGCTGGTGCTGGCTACGCTGGATGTGGGGCATATGCTTTTGCATGTGGCCGGGCTTTCCTTTCTGGGACTGGGCATACAGCCCCCCACACCGGAGTGGGGCCTCATGATTTCCGAAGCCCGCAACTACATACGGTCGCAACCCATGCTCATGTTCTATCCCGGCCTGATGATCTTTATGGCGACTGCGGCCTGCAACCTTATGGGCGATGCGCTGCGCGACCGTCTGGACCCTGCCCTGCGCGCTGCGGGGGCCTGACATGGAGCATATGACACAAACTCCCGGCCAGCCGGCGGCCCCCATTCTTGACATCCGCGGCCTCTGCCTGAAAGCCGCCGGCACAGAAGATGCGCGGCTTGTGGACCAGGTTTCCCTGAGCATACACGCCGGTGAAACCCTGGCCCTTATGGGATCCAGCGGGTCGGGCAAATCTCTCACCGCCATGGCCGTCATGGGCCTGCTGCCGCCCGGAGTGCGTCAGGAAAAAGGCCATATTCGCATTGTCGGCGGCGCTCCTGCCCTGATCATGCAAAATCCCGGCGACTGTTTTGACCATCTTTTCACGGTACGGCATACCTTTCGCGAAACCTTTCGCGACACCGGCTGTGTGCCGCGCAAGCGTGAAGAAGCCGCCATGCGGCGGCGCTTGCGCGAAGTGGGCTTTACCAATCCCGAATCCATCCTGCCCCGCCACCCCTTTGAGCTGAGCGGCGGCATGCTTCATCGCGTTATGATCGCCCTGGCACTGGCCCGCAAAAGCCCCCTGATCATCGCTGACGAACCCATTTCAAGCCTTGACCTGCCAGGCAAGGCGCGCATCCTCCGCCTGCTGAAAAACCTTCAGGCCCGCCACAGTTTTGCCCTGCTCTATATTGATCACGATCTGACTACCGCCGCCTGCATGGCCGACAGAATCGCCGTCATGCGGCACGGACGCATTGTGGAACAGGGCCCGGCCCGCGAACTGCTGCGCCATCCGGAACATGACCATACCAAAGAACTGTTGTGCGCCTTTCATGCATCCAGAGTGCGCCCCCCTGCTGACGAACAAGCCGCAGCAGCGCCCAGCGCAACACAAAACGCCAAGGCACACCGCCCTGTGCTGCTGGAATGCCGCAACCTGAAAAAAAGTTACGGCGCATGCCGCTGGCGTCGTCAGCCCGGCCAGGAAGTATTGCGTGACGTGAATCTGCGTCTGCACCGTGGAGAAAGCCTTGCCATCATGGGCCGTAACGGCGCGGGCAAAAGCACGCTTTTTCGCCTCCTGCTGGGACTTGAAAAGCCTGACAGCGGCCATGTGCTGATTATGGGTGATGATATCGCCTCGCCGCTGGCCCACAAGAAAAGCTGGCGCAGACATGTGCAGACGGTCTTTCAGGATTCACGCGGCGCGGTGAACCCGCGCATGGCAATCCGGGACATCATTGAAGAACCTCTGGTGGCTCATGGGCCGGCGTCAGCCGAGGACCGCAGAAAACGTGTGGCGGAGCTGCTTTCATTGGTGGAACTGCCCCAGTCCTGCGCGGGCAGATATCCGGGGCAGTTGAGCGGCGGGCAGTTGCAAAGGGTGTGCATCGCGCGGGCTTTGGCTCCCAGGCCGGACATCCTGCTTCTGGATGAAGCCCTCACTGACCTGGATGCCGTGGTGCGCGCGCAACTGCAGGATCTGCTGGAAAGCCTGAAGAACAGCCTGGGACTGTCACTGCTTTACGTGTCACACGACATGGCTTCTGCTTTCCGCCTCTGCGACCGGGTGGTCGTTCTCAATGAAGGCTGCCTGGTAGATGAGTTCCGCCCTGATCAGCATCTGGACGCGGACAGGCACGAATCCTTCGAGCACCTGTTGCGCGCCGCTGCGGAACTGGCTGACGGGCGGCATCCGGCGAGTTGACCAGAAAGAGCAGGCCGGGACCTCGGCCCCGGCTGAAATCCTGCGCGTGCTGCCTGGGAGCAGGCAGTCGTTTTCTTTTCCCTGCACACGCCCGCCCCCTTGCACACATACATGGGCCCAGCACGCGCTGCCGCCCGTCCCGGCCAGCCATTCCGGCTGGAGCAGATAACTTGAGACTATAACCCCTTAAATTAAAGCATGCCCGCTCCGTTGCCTGTTCGCGCAAAGAACTTGCGTTTGCGGCTCCACCACTGGGCTTGATGGCGCTTGCTTTGAAACAATCTTACAAAAGCGCCCTGCCAGCTTCCCTACGGAAGCTGTTTTTATTACGCCGTGTTGAGCCGCACGTAGCATTGCCCGCAAATTTTTCCGTTATCGGCCCGGAGACACTGCCCCGCGCGTCAAATTTTTCGCACCAAGAAGGAGGAAAAAAATTCCCACGCCCACAATTGTTTTATAACTCATTATAATTAAATAATATATTTTTTTGGCACATGGATTGCAAAGCCGGGGATACAGCTTAGTAACCACCAGGAGGTGTCCCATGTCTTTGGTTATTAACCACAACCTGATGGCCGCAAACACGGCCAGAAATTTGAATGCTCACTACTCCCAGTTGAGCAAGTCGGTGCAGCGCCTTTCCACAGGCTTGCGCGTCAACAGCGCGGCAGACGACGCCGCCGGTCTGGCAATCCGCGAACTGCAAAGGGCTGACATCGCCACCCTGCAGCAGGGCGCGCGCAACGCCAACGACGCCATATCCATGATTCAGACCGCTGACGGCGCTCTGGGCGTAATTGACGAAAAACTCACCCGCATGAAAGAGCTGGCGGAACAGGCCGCTACCGGCACGTATGACTCCACACAGCGCCTCATGATCGAGTCCGAGTATCAGGCCATGGCTTCGGAAATTACCCGTATCGCCAATGCCACGGACTTTAACGGCATTCATCTGCTCAACGGCGCGCTGTCCAGCGACACGCACGACGGCAGCGGCCTGACTTCCACGGGCAAGCTCAAGGTCCACTTCGGCACGGGCAACGACTCTGCCGAAGACTATTACTACATCAAGATCGGCAACAGCACCGCCTCTGCCCTGGGCGTAGGCAACCAGGCCATTGACGGTGCCACGGGCGAATTGCGTGACGGCGGAACAGTTTCGACCCAGCAGGCCGCGCAGCGCGCCCTGGAGGCCATCACCAACGCCATTGTTTCCAAGGACAAAATTCGCGCTCACCTGGGCGCCATGCAAAACCGCCTGGAAAACACCATTACCAACCTGAATATTCAGGCGGAAAACCTGCAGGCGGCCGAATCGCGCATTTCAGACGTGGACGTAGCCACGGAAATGACGCAGTTCGTGCGCAACCAGATTCTGAGCCAGTCTGCGGTAGCCATGCTCTCGCAGGCCAACTCGCTGCCCCAGATGGCTATGCAGCTCATTGGCGGCTAGGTCATCTCAATAATAGGCTGTGGCAGACCAAAGATGGGAGGTCCGGGGGCCGTGCCCCCGGACCAGTCAAAATTGCGTCATCTTTGCGCCAGGCAGCCGGTTCACATAAACACAGATGTCCCGCAGCTCTGGGCCGCAATGATTTTTCGTTGTTCGGCAGGCTCTTGCGGGTTATTGTTCCGTTTCTCCGAGGGCTTCAAGCGCCATACACGCGGCCTGCTGTTCGGCTTTTTTACAACTGCTGCCGCTGGCCGAAAACTCGGTGCCGTCAGGCAGTCGCAAAGCGACTTCAAAAACCTTGGAGTGCTCCGGGCCATGGCTGCCCACGCGCGTATACAGGGGCGCCTGCCCGTAACGCTGTTGCGAGGCTTCCTGAAGCCGGGTCTTATAATCCTTGGAAGCCTTGCCGTCACCGGCCCTGCTGGGCCATTGCCCGGCGAAGATGCGGGCTACGGCTTCCTGCGCAGCGGCAAAGCCGCCGTCTTCATAAATGGCCGCCAATACGGCCTCAAGCGCATCGCTCAAAACCGCATCGCGCTTTCTTCCTCCCTGACTTTCCTCGCCCCTTCCCAATTTCAAAAGCCTGTCGAGGCCCATACTCCGAGCCCGTTCCGCAAGGCTTACGGCGCTGACAAGGCCGGAGCGCATCTTGGTCAGTTCGCCTTCGCGAGCTGAAGGAAAACGCCGGTAAAGCTCCCACGAGACGCACAGTTCCAGAACAGCGTCTCCAAGAAATTCCTGCCGCTCGTTGTGCTCCTGCCCCGGCCCGCACTCATTGGCCCACGAACTGTGAGTGAGGGCCAGTTCCAGCAGGTCCTTACGAATAAAACCATGCCCGAGCTGCTTTTTCACAAGCTCAAGCGCCTTGGACAATGTGTATTCTGATGAAGCGTCAAAATCTTGCATGGCGGTATTTTATTCTTTTCGACAGCCAAGGCAACAGAAAATGCCTTGACATGCGCTGCTTCAGTGCCTACCTACAAGCCATTAACATTCAGGAGCAAAGCATGGCTTACGATATTCGTTTGATGAAGCTGGTAACGGGTGAGCTGGTCATTGGCAAGTATGATGCCGAAAAAGACTGCCTTAATGACGTGGCCGCCATCCAGAGCATACCCACCCAGCAGGGCGTGCAGATGATGATGCTGCCCTACGGCTATCCCTTTGAGCCAGAATTTGAAGGCAGCCTGGAAGGAAAAAATTTCCTCTATCGCTACGCCAACACCCCCAAGGAACTTCAGGACAAGTACATCGAAGCCTGCACCAACCTGACCGTAGCCGGCGGGCTTGGCAGAATGCAGTTCAGCTCCGAGCCGTTCAGCGGCTCCGGCAGCGGGCTTATAAAATAAGTCCGGCTTTCCTGTTAAGGCTTTTTTCAAGGGCGGCCCATGTGCCGCCCTTTTCATACCCTGCTTTTACTTTCGTTGCCTAGAGCAGATTAACTTTGAAAATGTACATTTTCAAAGTTTAAAACACGCTCGCTTCGGCGTTTAACCGCGCAAATAAATTGCGCTTACGCCTTCGCGGCGGGCGCCTGCTCGCGCAGTCGCCAGAGCAATTTCAAAGTGAAACTGCTCTAGCGGCCCGTCATTATGGCACGGCATGCTGAGAACAGACATTCTCACGTCGCCAACACGTCTGCGTCAGCGTTTGGCCTGGTAAATTACGCAGCACCTGCGCCTTCATGGCGGATGCCCCGCCCGCACAGCCGTCAGCGCAGCGTCAAAGCGGCCTTGCCCTGAAAAGCGCGGCAGCCCGCTGACGGGAAAACCCCGAAGCCCCGGACGGCAAGGCTGACAAAAAGGCAATGCCGCCGTTTTGTTGCGGCGTGTATCAAAAGCCGCCGAGCCTTCAGCAAACCCGTGCAGACACAGGTCTGTTGCAAAACTTTCGAGGAAGTCTATGCGTTCCCTTTTGCCCCTTTTGCCGAAACCCAGCCGCTATGCGGGCATTGAAGACAATGCCTGCCGCAAGGATCCCGACAAGATGCGCCTGCGTGTGGCACTGGCCTTTCCCGACACCTATGATGTCGGCATGTCCTATCTGGGGCAAAAAATTCTGTACAATATCGTCAACAGCCACCCCCGATGGTGGGCTGAAAGGGTCATGGCGCCCGAACGTGAAGCCGCGGAAATCTTGCGCGCCCACAACACGCCTCTGGCAACGCTGGAATCGGACACCCCGCTGGCGCAGACCCACTGCCTGAGTTTTTCCATAACGCATGAGCTCTGCTATACAAACGTGCTCTACATGCTTGATCTGGCGGGCATTCCCCTGCGCACCGCCGACCGCCCGCAGGACCTTGCAGCCTGCCCCCTGATTATTGCCGGGGGCGGAGCCTTGCTCAGCGCCGAACCTTTGACGCCCTTCATAGACATCATGGTTCTTGGCGATGGCGAAGAAAGCCTGCCCGACGTGCTTCAGCTGCTGGAAAAGGCTCTGGACGAGGGCTGGTCCCGTGACCGGCTGCTTCTGGAGTCGCGTCATATACCAGGCATCTATGTGCCATCGCTGTTCGCCGCCCGCCCGGAAGCCCCTTCCGCGCCTCCCGTTCCCCTGATTGCGGACTATACCCGCCCGGTGCGCCGCATTGTGGCGGACATCAACAATACGCCCTATCCTACCAGGCAGGTGGTTCCCGTAGGGGCCGTACACAACAGGCTGTCGCTGGAAATTGCGCGCGGGTGTACCCGGGGGTGCCGTTTCTGCCATGCGGGCATGGTTTACCGTCCCGTTCGGGAGCGCTCGCTTGAAACCATCCAGAGCCTGCTGGACCAATGCCTGAGTGAAACGGGCTTTGACGAAATCTCCTTTCTCTCGCTGAGCACCGGCGATTTTTCCGCGCTCAAGACACTGTGTTTCGGTGTGCTTGACCGCTGCGCCCGTGAACAGATCGGCCTTTCCCTGCCATCGTTGCGCGTGGGTTCCATTGACGACGAAATTATTGAACGCATGGCCGACCTGCGCCGCACCGGCTGCACCCTCGCCCCGGAGGCAGGCAGCCAGCGCCTGCGCGATGTCATCAACAAGGGCATTACCGAAGAAGAACTGCTGCTCCACGCCCAGAAGCTGCTTGAGCACGGCTGGCGACAGGTAAAGCTCTACTTTATGATCGGCCTGCCCACGGAAACCGATGCTGACCTTTCCGCCATCACCGAAACCTGCCTCAAAGTACGCGATGCCGCCGGGCGCGGCGGCCCGCGCCTTCAGGTCACGGCCGCTCTTTCGCCTTTCGTGCCCAAGCCCTTCACGCCCTTTCAATGGGTTCCCCAGATAAGTCAGGAGGAAATCCAGCGGCGTGTGCATCTGGTACGGCAGCAGTTCAAAGGCCAAAAATTCCTCAAGCTGCGCTGGCATGAACCTGCCATGAGCCACCTTGAAGGCATCCTTTCCCGTGCGGACCGCCGCATGGCCGATGTGGTGGAAAAGGCCTACCGCAAAGGCTCCATCTTCACGAGCTGGATGGAATGTTTCGATCTGGCCCCCTGGCTTGAAGCCTTGGAAGAATGCGGCCTGAACGCTGCCGAATGCATCGGCGAGCGTGTGCCGGGCAGTCCCATGCCCTGGGATCACCTTGAGGCCGGTATTTCTGATGAATTTCTGCTGCGCGAGTGGCAGCGTGCCGTACAGGAAAAAATTACCGCAGACTGCCGCTACGGCGCATGCCGCCAGTGCGGCGCCTGTGACACAAAAGCGGGCCCCTCGCGCATGCCGCACACTCCTTCCCCGGCGCTTGCCGGCACGTCAGACTCTGACCAGGCGCGCGAAACCGCTCACGAAGCCGCGCGTGCTGAAAACGGAGAAAACACCGTCGCAAAAGCATGTGCAGGGCAGGATACGGCCCAGGAACAGGCTGCCGTCCTTTCCGAGGACTACCTGCACCGCAACAGACTTATCTTCACGCAGCTTTACCTGGCGGGGAACCACAAAGGGAGCCATTTCTTTTATATAGTCTGTTGGCGGCA
>NZ_JBAIYR010000012.1:0-22995 GCF_036763145.1 Desulfovibrio sp. 1188_IL3213
CAACTCATCCAGCTCAACCTGCTCGGTTCGGCGTCTCTGGAAGAACTCCTGAATCCACGACGGCGAAGAAAAGATAATCTTCAACATCTCAGCCTATTAGAATTGGGTGCTTAGCCGGACAGCAATGCTTCAAGCTCAAGTCGGTACGGCTTATGACGCACTCAAGGCAGACCCGTCACGTACGGCTAGTGTCGCTCAAGTGCGCGACCACCTTGCAGCGGAGCACGCCAAACGATGAGCTACCGTGTTATCTTTGCCCCGGAAGCAGTGGGACAACCCAGCAGTTTTGCATGACCGCATAAAGTCTGTATTTGATAGCTTTGTGTACAGAGACCTGAGGAAATAAAATTAGAATTTTGGAGAAACTCCATTTTCAACAAAGAAGGACAAGCAATGCAAATTTCTGATGGGGAAATTAACTGGTTTTATACTATGGAAGGGCAGGGGGAACCAGTTCTCTTTCTGCATGGGGGCTTTGATACCTGCGTCAATTATTCAAATTTATTTGCGGAATTGGTGGATGACTTTTGCGTTATTGCCGTGGATAGGCGCGGACACGGAAGAACGGCGGATACGGATGCGCCGTTCGACTATGCCCTGATGGCGGAAGAGTTGGCTTCGTTCACCCGTAAATTAAATTTGTCGTCGTTTCATGTCATCGGTTACAGCGACGGTGCAAACATCGGGCTGCATATGGCAAGCCGTTTTCCGAAAATGGTAAAAAGCCTCATCGCCATATCTGGAAATTATAAGGGCTCGTCCGGTATGTCTGAAGGCTGCCTGAAAATGTTTGACGCGCTATCTGTAGCCTTTGTACGGGAGCATATGGCGGAAGTACTTGAGCAGTATACCGAATTGAATCCAAACCCCGCACCGGAAACTTTCATCGCCAAAACAAAAAAACTTTGGACCCAAGAAAGCATCATCAGCAGGGAACTCCTGACAACCTTACAGGTGCCGACACTCCTTGTAGGCGGAGACCGGGATATGGTACTGCCGGAACAGTTTGTGGAAATGAAAGCACTTATTCCAGATTCTTCCTTGCTGATGCTACCGTATTGCGGCCATTTTGTTTTTCAGGATTTCGCTTGGAGTTCCACTGCGTCTTTTGCTGTGCGTCTGTTTAAGGAATTTTTGTCCGCGCGCTTCGCTGAACATAATACGGACTTTATCTGATTTTGTACAAATAGCTTTGAAAAGAGTCATTTGAAAGTATTCATCCTCAAAGTATGAGACACGCTCATCCATACCGTTGTCCATACTTTTTGAATTTACGGCAGTGGCCTGGTATGTAGCTGAGTGCAAATATAGCGTTGAAATGCTTGTAATTAGCTGAAACCATTATCTATTAAAAAGCCAGCCAATTCGACTGCTAAGCGAGTATACGGGCTTAAACCTGTATCGAGAGTTCAAATCTCTCCCTCTCCGCCACATAGCAAGTAAAACCGCCAAGTTATCTGATGATAATTTGGCGGTTTTTGCGTTCAAAAAAGGCGTGTTTTTAGCGAGTACATGGCCGCATCCATACCGGCATCCAGCCTTTTGCTCAAACCTCTGCGAAAATATGCTTCACATGCATCAGAGTTAATGAATGGCAGTATCAGACATTTAATGAGAGTATTTTTGACTATTAAAAAAAGAAGTAAAAGATAGCCATATCGTATATTCTCCAGTGCAGTTTAGTAATGTGACAAAAACTACAAAAGGAGAATATTCATGGAAGACTATCTGATCGTCTGTGAACACGATGAAATGCTGTCTGTACTTAAAGCTGAATCTGGTATTGAAAAAACAATTGATGACTATATCCTTTATTCGGCATTATCTGGCAATCAAGGCCGCATTGCCTTAATTGGCCTTGGAGAGGTCGGGAGCGTAATAACCGACTATTTATATGAAAAGTTGCCTAAACTAGAGTACATGCTCGATTCATTCAGCTTATTGGATGAATATCGCTCAATGGATCTAGTGAGAAAGGAAGGAGAAGGAATATACAAGGCTGAACCTCTTAAACTGGTAATCATAGCTGGTAAAATTGAAAATTCAGATCATATTGATAGTATTTTTGAAGCAATAAAGCTTTCAAAGTCCTTTTTATGCGATGAAATATATGGATTCTTTATTATTGATGAAGATGTAGAGGGCTGTCTTATCCAAGACGAATGGCCTGAAATCAATATTACAACCGTTTCAGAAAAATCCGTTTGTCAGAAGTCCGAAACGTGTACTTTGCTCAAAATAGCCCCCACCGGGCAGCTTTTGTTGCGTTTGTATATAGCTGCCCTGCCCTCGATTGACGGATTTTTGAAAAACCAACAGGTCTCAGCATGAAAAAAGCGGCGAGCTGTCAGCACGATGGTTTGCCGCTTTTGGCGCTCTACAAGCAATGGGCAGTTTTCAGTAGTTGCCACACTATTTATATCCACCTGGCCTTCTACGGCCAACATCAAAAATATCAACAGATTTACCAGACCGTTCGCGGTTTTTCAATTTTTGACGCTTCAAAGCCTCAGATAATATATATTTCCCTATTGCAGCATTAAGTGCAAGTCCGTAATTTATTTTGTTTTCATTTGATATATTGATAGCGTATTCAAGTCTGTCTTTTTTCTCATCTGGTGAGAGGCCATAGAAAAAGTTACTATCACAATTTTTGCAGAGACAAAAAATCTTCATATCGAGCATAATCTCTATAGATGAATGTTCTTTACATAGAAAGCATCTACCTTTTGTGATTTTACTATTCTTTTTCATGGCATTATCCGTATGTTGTGTTGCTTAATTCAATTCATTCTTCACCAGTGTGGGCAGGGAGTTCACGATTTTGATGGTTTCAAGGCTCACGGTAATGACGCGCAAAAATAGTTCCAGCGGGTAACGGGGATTGTGCATGGTTTCAATGGCCCAATCGTTGGCGTCATTGACAATGCCGCTGGCTTTGTCCGTTTTTACGCACTGTCGCTCAACCACCCAATCCAGCGCGGGCTTGCCGTTGACCACATAGTCGTAGGCTTCAAGCGGAATGCCCGTAACGGTAACCTTGCTGTTATAGCGTAGCGTGGTGAGGTCTTTATCCTTGCCATTCCTGCCATAGGCCATCTTTTCCACCCGAAAATCTTGAGGTTGGCAGTCATCCAGCGTTTTGCCGTCAGCAATGGTGACGGTGGCCGGGTACAGCGCAACGCTTTCATAGCCGATATGCAGCTTTGCCAATTCGCGCCCGGCATTGCTGAAAGCCCAAAAATCCACAGCAGTTTTCACGCGAGGAATACGGGGCAATTCCTTGGCAAGGTTGTCTGCATACCATTCCCGGTACTGAGCGGAATGCAGCAAGCCGTAAATGTAATAGAACAAATCTTCCTTACTGATTTTTTCGCCAGGGTAGGCATTCTGGAAATGTCGTAAGCCTTCGTCAGTAATGGCGTCGCGACGGGTGCGCTGCTGCTGCGGGGCTGGTGTGTCAAACAAACTGCCTTGAGTCTGGGGAGCGGCTTTCGATTCGCCGGGTTCGTCATAAAGATAGAGCGGAAAGCATTGGCCTTTTTCCACCATATCAAGACAGGGAAGTTTAGCCGCCATAAGGGCTGAAACCCTGCTTTTTGTCCCGACACCTGAAACACAAATGACCATATTTTCGGCAGATGTGTCTGGAAAAATACGAGGCATTTGCAAGACCCTTTCGTTAAGCGCGCGGCTGTAGTACAGCCATTGCCGTGTGAAGGGGCGGTACTGGCTAGGAATGAGACTGCCATTGTTTAAGGAAAGTGTGCGGTTTTTGGCAAGTTCCTGTTTGAGATTCACAGTCCAGCTAATCTTTGTGGGGTCGGTATCAATGAAGGCTTCAAGTTCGGTTTCGCGTTCTTTTTTTGCCAGGTCCGGATGAGCGGCGTTAAATCGTTGCACTTCAGAATTATAAAAATCTATCATGCGCTGCATGTTAGTTGCCACGGCCTTTTGGCTGGCATTATAGCACCAAGCATCTCGATTGGTGGCAACCCCCAAGGAAAAGTTATCAAAGAGCTTGGTCGCATCACCTTTTTTATCCCCTAGAATAATAAATCGCCCAAAGCTCTCATCCCTCTGCTGGAGCCAGTCTCCGTGCTCATCCGGGGTGATATGCTGCCAGCCGTTGTCAGCAGTGATGCCGGAAATACTGGCATATTCTTGTATTTTTTCCAGTTTTTCTTCACGGCTCAAATAGTCACCAATGTCATGAAGGTAAATTTGGCCGTGTTCCTTGGCGTTGGGTTTTTTTACAAGCAGGGAAATGGCAATGGGCGCGCGGCTACCACTGCCAAAGATTTTTCCGCCTTCCCGGCGGGAAAGTTCACCAGAGGTCCGCTGATTGCCTCGTAAATGAAACACATAAATATTGGAAAATTCTTCTGCCAAACACTGGCGCAAGCCATCAGCCGTGTTGGCATCTAAAAAACCTGCGTTGGTGACGTATCCGATCACCCCCCGATTGCCGATACGGTCTGATGCCCAGCGGATGGCGCGAATGTAGCTATCGTATAACCCTCTCGTTAGTACAGCTTTGGAACGAACCGCATATGTCATTTCTATGCGGCCATCCAGTGAGGGATATGCAACATTTCTATTATTGTCATTTTGATTTCCCTGCCCAATGGAATACGGCGGATTGCCAATAATAACCCGTATATCCAGTTTTTTCTGACGCTTTCTGCGGGCGCTGTTGTCCACCAGAATCAGATCTATGAGATCTTCTTTTTCATACATCTGAAAGGTGTCTGTGAGGCATATGCCCTCAAAGGGAACATAGTCGCCACCCACGAGGGAATGATAGGTAGATTCTATATTGATGGCGGCGATATAATAGGCCAGCAACACAATTTCATTGGCATGAATCTGGTTTTTATATTTAGCTTTTATCTGTTCTGGCGTCATGAGGCCACTTTGCAGCAGGCGGGTAATAAAGGTTCCCGTACCTGTGAAGGGGTCGAGAATGTGTACGCCCTCACTGCCAAGGGTTTGCCCAAATTCCTGCTGCAAAATGTGGTTAACGCTGTGGATGATGAAATCCACCACTTCCACGGGGGTATAGACAATGCCAAGCCGTTCCGTCATGCGCGGAAAAGCATTGCGGAAAAATTTGTCGTACAGCTCCACCACAATTTTTTGCTTGCCCTGGGCGCTGTCTATGCCCTCGGCACGCATTTTTACACTGTCGTAAAATTTTTGCAGGGTGTCAGTTTCTTTGTTCAGGTGGTGCTGGTGCAAAATATCCAATATGCCTTGCATAGCCTGCGACATGGGGTTTTGGCTGGCAAAGCTGTAATCGCTGAACAGGGAGTCAAATACCGGTTTGGTAATGAGGTGTTGCGCCAGCATTTCAATAATATCGGCATCGGAAAGGCTGTCGTTGAGGTCATCACGCAACTCATCAGCAAATTCATCAAAAGCCTTGCGTTCTGCTGTATTTTCCGGGTTCTCAAGAATGGCGGTTATGCGGTCAATGTGGGTGCGGGCTATTTTGGCAATGTCTGTAGCCCATTCTTCCCAGTGGGTACGGTTGCCACACTTTTTGACCACTTTGGCATAAATGGCCCGCTCTATTTCGCCCATTTCAAAGGTAAGCCACGCAGGGGCTTGCGGCTGGCCGTGCTGGCCCAACGTCGCGGCCTCGCCCAGAGTAAAGCTGCCTTTGCCGCTGGCGCTGCCTGCTCCCCTGGCGGCGCGTGGGGTTGGCAGCTTGTCGCATACGGCAATAACTTCCATTTTGCGAGGTTCTGAGCCGATGAGTTCAAGTTTGTTGATAAGGGCGTCAAAACGGTCATCGTGCGAGCGTAAGGCCTGCAAAACCTGCCAGACCACACGGTAGGTGTTATTGTCATTCAGGGCTTCATGCGGCTCCGTTCCTGCGGGAATAACCACTGGCAGCACCACATAGCCACGCTTTTTGCCCGGCGCGTTACGCATAACCCTGCCAACAGACTGCACCACGTCTACCTGCGAATTACGGGGAGAAAGAAACAGCACGGCGTCCAGCGCAGGAACGTCCACCCCTTCGGAAAGGCAACGCACGTTGCTGAGAACACGGCACGTATGGGATGGGGTTTCCTCTTTAAGCCAGTTGAGCTTTTCCTCTTTCTGGCTGGCGTTCATACCGCCGTCAACGTGTTCAGCTTCGCATGCAAGGGCAAAGGCATCAGGGTATTGCGCCTTCTCTTCATCATCTGCTGACTGCTGATAGCTTTGCACCACGTTTTGAAACATTGAGGCAATGTTTTTTGAGCTGACCTTGTGCTTTCGACCTTTGTGATTAGCCTCAATGACCTGACAGAAAGCCACGGCCCGGTGCATGGCGGCACTGTCTTCGCCAAGCTCGTCAATGGTCATGCCCTGCTTTGAAAGCGCCTTCCAGCAGCCCACAATGCGGGCGGCATCGTCCACTTTGATCTGGTTATCCTCATCCTTGAGCAGGCCTTGCAAACGGCGGTTAATGTGGCTTTCTTCAATAGACAGCACAATAACCTTGTAATCTACCAGCAGCCCTTGGGCCACGGCCTCTGAAAACGTGATGGTGTGCAGGGTCTCGCCATACAGGGCGGGATCGTCCATTGAACAGAGAACGGCATTTTCCTTTTCGGCCAGCGCCTTGGCGCTATCGGCATAAATGCGCGGGGTTGCCGTCATGTACAGCCGTTTGGCGGCGCGGATGAAGTCTGCATTATGCACCTGCACAAAGTGGCTTTCATCGTCGTCGCCGAAGGTTACGCCCGTGGTGCGGTGGGCCTCGTCACAAATAATCAGGTCAAAGGGGGCAAGGCCATAGTCTTTCTGGGCGCGACTGACCACATCAATCGAGTGATAGGTCGAAAAAACCACGCTCATATGGCTGGCATCATGGCGGCGGGCCATTGCTTCAGCAAGGCGGGCGGCATTGGTGGTGGCAGGATAGCGAAGCTCATGCACAAGAGTTTGCACGGTGTCTTCGTCTTTTTTGGCTTTTTTGCCCACATCGCTGTCTGAGCATACGGCAAAGCTGTGCAGCGGCACGGCGCTTTCCTGCGTCCAGTCTGTAAGCGACTGTGAAAGCAGGGAGAGGCTCGGCACGAGAAACAGCACTCTTCCGCCACGTCCGGCCATGCTTTCGGCTATTTTGAGGCTGGTGAACGTTTTGCCTGTGCCACAGGCCATGATGAGCTTGCCGCGATCTGCCGTTGCAAGCTTTTCGGTAACATCGCCAACAGCATTGACCTGATGCGGTCGCAATACTTTTTTGGGCTTGAGGGCCGGGGCCGCGCCTGGCGCGTAGCTTGCCCAGTCTATCTGGCTGTTCTCAAGGTCATGAAGGTCTATTTTGCTGACAGGGGGCTGCTGATCTTGCAGCGCAGCTTCAGCATGTTCGCTCCAATTATTGGTAGTGCTGACTATGATGCGGTGGGTAAAAGGCTTTTTGCCGGATGCGGTAAAGAAGCTGTCTATATCCTTCTTTTGCAGGCGGTGGTCTTCTGCATACAGCTTGCACTGAATAGCATGAAACCCGCCAGTTCCGGCCACTTGCGCCACAAGGTCAATGCCAGTGTCGCGTGCATCTAGTCCTTGTTCTTTGGCCCAATCGGAATACAGCCAGACCTTGCTGTATAAATCCTTGTAAGATGCCTCATTCTTGAAATAGCAGACGATCAGCTTTTCAAAGTATGTGCCTTTTTCACGTTCTGTGAGGGCGGCATCACGATAGGAGGCAAGGATTTTTTGCAAGGCTGTCATGGTGTATCCTGTGGTTGCGAGGCAGTGGGGTAGAAACCGTACAGGTTGCATAAAACTTCGCGTTTGTACTGCATGGGCAGTAAAAACTCAAACCATACCCAGACAGGTGTTCATGCCTTGCGAAAGCCCTGTCCCTGAATTCCGCTGTTGGTGGCGTGGTTCCCGGCAGATTACCGGGAATGCGAATCCGTTGGAAGGTCGAGGGCCTTGATGTAAGAACGCTCCAGTAAAGTGTGCCTTTTCTTCGGTCATTCAGGGCAAGGCCGCGCTGTCTGAGCGCGCAGGCTGCGGGGCAGGGGGCATTCCCTGGGGATCTGCGCCGGTGCGTATGCCGGGCTGGCTGATGTTATGGTGAAAAAATGTGTCGTGAGCGCAGCGTATTGTACTCTGAGGAAAATTTGCCATACGTGAGGCAAAGGGAAAACATCATGCAGACACAGGTTTCTTTGGGCGCAGTATTTGCCGCGGAAAAAATAGTTTATTCGGCGCTCAAGCCCACCCAGCTGACTCCCTACCGAAACCTTTCCGAACTGATTGGCTGCCAAGTATACATCAAGCATGAAAATCAGCATCCGGGAGGGAGTTTTAAAATCAGAGGCGGCGTCAATCTCATGCACCATCTGAGAGAGGAGGGTGTAAGGGGAGTCATTACCTTTTCAACAGGCAATCATGGTATTTCCATTGCGGCATCAGCGCGACGATATTCCATAGATGCCACTATTGTTGTTCCTCAGGGCAGCAATTTGGTGAAAATACAAACCATGCGTGAATACGGTGCAACAGTATTGGAAGAGGGTAGAAATTTTGAAGAAGCTGCTGCCTTTGGTATGGAGTATCAAAGAAAGTATGGCCTGCGTTTTGTTCATGCCGCCAACGAACCACATTTAATAAACGGCGTGGGTACGGAATTTACTGAAATATTGCGGGAATTGCCGGATATTGACGCCATTGTCCTGCCGTTGGGCGGTGGAAGCGAGGCCGCTGCCGCGGTTGCCGTTTTTAAGCAGGTCAATCCTGCCATAGAGATATACGCCGTTCAGGCTGCTTCGTCGCAAGCCGCGTACCTTTCCTGGCAACAGGGCGCAATGTGCAAGGCAGACAATAAAACATTTGCGGGCGGATTTGCCACAGGTGAGGCATTTGCGCTGCCGTTCAGCATGTATAAGGATCAGTTGTCGGACTTTGTTCTTTTGAGCGAAGAGGAGATTTTGCAAGGCATACAGGCGGCAATGTACTGCACAAGAAATATGGCCGAAGGGGCGGGCGCGTCCGCCATAATGGCGGCAATAAAGCTCAGGGATAGGCTTCAGGGAAAAAAGGTCGTCCTGCAAATGAGCGGGGCCAATGAAACCACTGATGTGATCAAAAAATCGCTCTCCATGCCGATGTGTGAAGCGCTTTCTTAGTTTTTCTTGCATAGGGCTTGTCCTGGCAAGGGGCAGGGATTGTAGTGAACTTGCTCCCCCTTTGAGCAGGAGCAAGAGCTGGGCGAATTGCTTTGCCGCTTGTCCCTTGGCCTGCCAATGCCCGGTCCGGTTTGCCCTTCTTTTGCGCCATTGGGGCAAAAGCATGTTGGCGGAACCCTTTTTTCCGTTTGCGCACCTGAAATTGAGGATCGCCTGATCCCCACACAAAAAACTGCCAGCTCGGCCTCGGGCGTTGCGGCCTGCGGGCGCATGAGCCCCTTCATATGGGGTGAGGCCCTCCTGGTTTTTGTAATTTGTCCACGTTTATTCTGCTATTTACTGATAGCGGTAAGAGTATGCCTGATTAATTTGTCAGCTATTTATAAATCAGCTGTCGAGTATGAACAGAGGATGAAGAAAAGACCTCTCTCGAAATTTGGCGCGGCTCTTGTTCAAGAGTATAAAAGGCGGGGGTTTACGCAGTACAGCCTTGCCAAGAAAATGGAACGCAGCGCCCGCTATCTGAATAACCTTGAGCATGACCGAAGCGAACCACGCTTCACGACCATTCTTTTACTTGCCGATGCCATAGGCATGGACCCCGGCGAACTGGTGGACGCCGCAGCGCGGTTGACCTGGGCTGCCCATGAAGAAGAGGAAGCCGGGGCGATTACGCCAGAAGAAGAAAAAACTGCCCCCAAAAAGACCGGCAGCAAGAAAAGCCAGAAAAAATGATGACTTCTTGTCCGCCGACCAGTCCCCTGCATTCATGCGCCCATCACGGGATGCACTACTCATATCTTACCGGACTCTTTAAGTTTTACTAGTCCTTTACGGACGATTTCCAGCAGCAGTTCTTCTATTGAGCGTGGGTCTGCCCACGTCTCCTGGGTTTTTCTTGAAAATCCTTGCAGAGCAGTTAACTCATTTCATTCGTTAATTGCTCTAATTTCAGCATCAGCCGCATGCCCGCAGCCAGGGCCAGCATGTTTATGAATCTGATTCCGGTGTTCACGCTGATCTTTGGCATGATCATTCTGGGTGAGCGCCTTACTGTAGAACAGTGCTTTGCATCAGTATTGGTGTTGGGTGGCGTAGTGGTAAGCCAGCGGAGATAAAAGACCGCCCAAATGCTCTGGATAGGCGTCAGGCAAACGTCTTTGGCCGTTTGCCCTGTCCGCCGGGCATGCTGACCCGCAGGCGGGTTCAGCATGCCCTCGCGCCTTGCGCCTGTAACAGGCCCGATGATCGCGAACGGACTTTTGCTTTGTTTGTTATATCTGAAAAATTTAATTCATTTATTGTTTGCCTTGCGTGGCATATGCAGATCGAGGTTGCGTCATACGGCAAACTTCGGTTTTTTGCGCCTGCGCAAAGATTTTGACGGGCTGCGTGGTCGGTGTGTTGTGCGGCGCGGATTATGGGCTTTTCGCATGCGCTGTTTACGCAATCAGGCCGTGCAGCATTGTCGGGCCATTGGACGCCGTCAAAAATCCATATATTGGATAATAAAACATGTCATGCGAACTATAGTCTCTTGACATAAAATAAGAAAAACTACACAGTACATCTGCCAGAAGCAAGAATGAGTTTTATTATTGTTCCGGCTGCTCACAGCGCAGGACAACTCTATTTTTGCGCCTGTAGCGGAAATCGCCCCGTGGGTTTCCTCATGACGCCTTATTTATATGCCGAGCAGATTTTTTGCTGCTCGGCATTGCTGAAAATGCTTGCAGAATGTTTATTTGAAACGTTCTAGTAAAGCATTTTTCTGCGCTGAAGAAGTCTCTTTCAGCTCTTTATCCTATGCTGGTACCTTTTTTGCAATGAGTTCAGGATTGCGCCCGCATGCCGTATGCGGGGAATCCTTTCTATTCTTGTACGTATTTTAATCAGATGTTCTATAATAGATGTCTGTAAGCAAAGGGTGCATTATTATGGCAGACGTTAATCTTTCCCGCCCGGCCTCTGGACAGCAGCTTGTTATTCCCAGCGCTCCTGATGCCCGCCTGATTCTGGATTTTCCGGCAGACCAGGTTAGCATTGACCGGCCCGAAGGTTCCGGCAGCCTGTTTTTTCAGTTTGATGATGGTGCGTCCATAGAGCTGCAAAATTTTTACGGGGCCTACAATAAAGAAGCCCTGCCGGAGTTTGAGGTTGACGGCCAGCTTATTGCCGGAACCGACTTTTTTGAGGCTTTCGGTCCCGACCTTGTGCCTGCGGCAGGACCCGCTACTGCCGAGCGCGGCGCGCGCTATAACGAGTACTCCGATATGTACTCCGATATGGGGCTTGCCGAAGGCGTCTGGCATTTGAATGAGCTTGACTACCGTCTGGCTTTTGACGGCCCGCAAGCTGACGACGAATGGACGTATGGCGTTCTTGACAATGTCGCCCCCACGTTCAGCACCGGCGGCGCGCCCATCACTCTCGGGCTTACGGAAACCGGCTGGGACGGCAAAAGCACCATCGCTCCCGGTCCCGTGCGCGCCACGGGCAGCTTTACCGTGCGCGATCCCGATGGCGACAGCCTCACCGCCACGGTAACCATTGGCGGCAAAACTGTGGCGGTGAGCCTTGCCGGTCCCACCACGGTTGAAAGCGATTATGGTACGCTGGTCATTACGCCCAGCGGCCGTGGTTCCGACGTCACCTTTGATTTCGAGTATACCCTCAAGGAAGATCCGTACAGCAAGACAGACCGACTGGCGCAAGGCGAGCAGGTTACTGACGGCATCGTCATATCGGTCAATGACGGTATGGGGCATACGGTCACTCAGCCCATCAACGTGGTCATCACGGGCAGCAATGACGCGCCGGATATTGAGGGCGTGGATGATTTTGTGCTGAAAGATCAGGGCGTGTGGGCCGGTGGTGAGCGTTCAACCACGTTGAACAGCAATGAAAATAACCCCATCACGAAGGCCGGCACGGATGTGGGCCAGTTCAAGTTGGCCGACGGCGGCAAAATTGTGGCCGTTGACCCCGACCATGGCGACAAGCTGACCTATGATTTCGTTTCAATGACTATTGGCGGAAAGACGACCATTTTTGATTCCACCCACGCCGTTTCGGGCGAGCTTCCGAATGGTTTTACTAAAGGCTACGTCGTTGAAGACTACGGCAAACTCTATGTGAACTCCGAAACAGGCGACTACCGCTTTGAGCTGAACACCGCGACGGGCGACAGCGTGGACAGGCTGGCTGAAGACGAAGCTGTGACAATTTCTTTCACGCCAAGCGTTACGGATATGCACGGCGCGCTCAGCCTTCAGGACGGTGCTCCCGGAATCATGCGCGACGGCACGCCCACACCCGGCGGTGGAGCCGTTGATATCACCATCATCGGCAGCAATGAGCGGCCCACTGTGTTGAGCGACGCCACCTGGAGCGGCTCGGACACGCTGGTGGAGAAGGGCGTGGGCGTCAGCGGCACTGCCAGCATCAGCGGCACCTTTGTTGCCACTGATGTGGACAATGGCGATACACTGCACTACCGCCTTGTGGGCACAAACAACGACCTCCATGAAACGCTGTACCTTGTCAAGGACACTGTAACAGGCGGAATCAAGCTTGTTTCCACCCCTGGCAGCAATGGCGATGCGGACTATTACGGCAAGGTCAACATTGACCAAAACGGCAAGTACACTGTGGAATTGTTCAACGATTCTGAGGCCGTGCAGGAACTCAGGGGTGACGGAACCACAGACAAAACGTTTACCTTCACCGTGGCTGCTCAGGACAGCAAGGGCGCATATGTGGCGCAGAACGTGACCGGAAACATTGAAGGCACCAATGACGCGCCTAAAATAGTCTGGGGCTCCATCCACCTGCGCGAAGAAGGCGTGTGGAACAACGGGCTTTGGAACAACAGTAATGATAAAACTGTATCAGATGGAAAGAATAATGATGGATTTACCGATGATAAATACCATCGTACTGAAGTTACAGGACAGCTCATTGCTTCTGACGTCGATAATGATAAAAATGAACTGAGATACTCTATAGATGTCACAAGCGGCAGTGGGCTGAAAGAAAAATTCCCCTTTGAGTTTAAAAGCAATGTTACTGGGGAAAAGCTGACCATTAGCATTCTTGGCACTGAAGACAGTGAGACGCAACAGATAATTAAAACGAACTATGGCGACCTTGTGCTCGACAAGGTTTCAGGCAAGTTCACCTTTACTCTTGGTGGGGATGCCAACGCACTGAGTAAAGGGGAGAGTTTTCAATTTCATTTCACGACGGTGGTCAGCGATGGCAATGCCACCAATAACCACCAACTTGCTATCACCATTGAGGGCGCCAACGACAAACCAACGCTCACGTTTGTAGGTGGTCCCGGTGTGGATTCTGGCGATTTGAAGGTGACAGAAGCTGGCTTTGGTGTTGGGCACAAGGCCGTTTCTGGCAATGTGCAGGGGTATGACCCTGACTCCGACGCCTCCCTGTCCTTTGGTTTGGCCAAGGGCCACAAGACCGACGTCAGCGGGCGCAACGTGGCCTTTGGGGATGCGGCAAAAGAAGGGCTTGGCGCAGGCGTGACAAGCTTGGTGGGTGAATACGGCAAGCTGACCATTGATAGCAATGGCAAATATACCTACGAGATAGACGAGAACAAGGCAAACTTCCTGGACACCGGCGATACGCGCACCGAAGAATTCACCATCTATGTGCGCGATCAGTACGGCGCGTGGGATGCAAAGCCCATCACCGTTACGGTTATGGGTACCAACGACGCGCCCACCATTGAAATCACCAACGTGACCGTCAAGGAAGCTGGCGTGTACACCGTCGGGGGCGAGCCCAACCAGAACGCCATCAACAACGGCACCTATACGCTGAACAGCAACGAGAATAAGGATATTACGGGAGATGGCGTCGATGCCGGACAGGCCAGGGGCACAAGTGTGGGCGGCAAGGTCGTCATTTCCGACGTGGATCATGACGACAACGAGCACCTGGCTTGGGGCTTTGAAGCTGTCGATGGCAAGCTTTTGGAGGTCAGCGGAAAAAGCACGACCTTGGGGGAAGACGGAGGAGAATCCGTCACGGTCTTTGTGCGTGGGGACGGAACCCTCACTGCTACAGAACCGGCCGACAACAACTACTATGGCTCGCTGACAATTGACGCCACGGGCGACTACACCTTTACGCTCAACAATGCGGAAAACAGCCCCGCGGACAAGCTTGGCGAAGGCGCTTCAAAAGATATTACAATTCTCCTCTACGCCAACGACAGCGGTGAGGGCGAAAATCATGCCGACGTAGGGAAAAATATTACCATCACCATCCGTGGCAGCAATGACGCGCCCACGGTCAACACCACTGACTCTGTTTTGTCCGTCACCGCCACGGAAGATGCTGCCGCTGGCGGTGGCAATATTGCTTCTTCCGACCGGGATACAACCGACACGCGTTTTTATGGCTTTGTTCTCGATGCGCCCACTGGCGACACCCCCACTGCGCAAAACGATTCACCGAATGACGAGCATGTGTATCAAACCCTCTACGTCAAAGTTGGAGACAACGGCCCGGTGCTTGTGTCCACGCCTCCCGATGGCAGTAATGACGGCTATTACGGCAAGGTGGTGATGGACTCAGATGGTGCCTACACCTTCACGCTTTACAACGACTCCAAGGACGTGCAGAGCCTGAGTGCCGACGATGCGCGCAGCCTTAAAATCACCGCCGTGGTGATCGACAATCACGGGGCCTATGACCACGCCACCGTCACCCTGAACATCCAGGGCGCGAATGATGCCATCAAGGTTGAGGGCAAGGGCGCACAGGTTGTTCAAACCTGGGAAAAAGGCATGGTGCAAGACAGTGCTTTTACGCTCCCGAACACCGAGTACAACGGTGGCACGGCTGAGGGGCAATTCAGCATTACCCAGGTGGATGCGGGCAAGAATTCTCTCCAGTACGGCTTCAAGGTAACAACGGTAACAACAGTTGATGGCAAGGAAGTTTCCGTTGTCACCTACCATGCGGGTTCGTACACCAATGAGTACGGCACGTTCACCATTGGTGCGGACGGCAAGTACACCTTTGTGTTGGATAATACCGCCACGGCCACACAAAACCTCGAGGCCGGGCAAACTGTCAAGCTGGGCAACGTTGAGCTTGCCGCGTGGGATACGCGCCACGGCACACCTGGCGCGGACGGGGTTTTGCCCCCGGCGACGCAAAAGCTGGAAGTGTACATCAACGGCACCAACGACAAGCCGACGCTCAACATTGACACGCAGCCCACATATACCGAAGACGGCGTAACCGCAGAAGGCAAAGCCATCACGGGCACGCTGAGCGTCAGCGATCCCGAACAGACCGGGGGTGAAACGGTTGCTGGCAAGGATTCAGGCACTCACGGCGAGTTCACCTTCTCCCTGGTGGGCAGCGCTGCCGCTACCGAGGGCGACAGCACCATTATGGTGGGCACGTACGGCTGGATGCAGATCAATGAAAAAACCGGGGAATACACCTACACCCGCACCAGCGACCTCGACTATCTGAATTCCGGCCAGTCCGTGAAGGAAACGTTCTATGTGCGCGTCATGGACGCCAACGGAACCCACTCGGACATCAAGCCCCTTGTGGTCACGCTTACGGGGCAAAACGATGCGGCCTCGGGTATGGACGGCACGGGCCTCACCGTGCACGAGCACGGCGTGACTGGGGATGCGGCGGCGGCGACTGGCTACCTGAAGTTTGACAAGGACACGTTCCTTGGAGCCAACAAGCTCACTGGCGGCAAGGGCACGGACGAGGTCAAGGTCACTGATGTGGACAATACAGACTATGGTCACTTCAAGGTTAATGGCACAGCCGAAGACGTGAAAATCGTCGCATCGGAGGGCCTTACGGTGGTGGGAACGGCCGAGGTCGATGGCAATGTCATTACCACCGAGTACGGCACGTTTACCTTGCAGGCAGACGGCCAGTACACCTTTGACCCCAAAGACAATGCCACTATGAACGTGCTCAAGCCGGGGCAGAGCATCACCATTACTGTGCCCATCCAGGCCGAATCCGCGGCAAATGCCCATGGAAAGAGCGGTGTAGATGGCGCATATACGGGAACAGACACCGCCACCGGCACCATCACCATCACCATCCAGGGCACCAACGACGCCCCGGTGGTTGAGGCGGCGACCAATGGCAAGCTGTATCAATCGTTTGAGAGCGATCTGTCCGCCACGCTCCACGAAACAAATACCTTCACGGTGGACAACACAGGCACGTCCCTCAAGCTCACGGACAGCGAAACCGCCACCTGGCGTAATGGAACGTCCACGGGCCTTACGGTGCGTGGAAACCTGAACGATACGCATCTTGTAACGGACGTGGACAATACCAGCGATGAGCTTTCTTTCTTTGGTGTCAAGGATGACGGAAGTGGGGATCTGACTCAGAACATTCAAGGCAAATACGGCATGCTTATGTTGCTGCCCAATGGTGAGTATCAGTATGTGCTGGACAGAAACAGTGATGCTTACAAAAAACTTGATGGCGGGTTTTTGGGGAAGGATAAGACCGACACTGAAACCTTCACCATTTATGTGCGCGATACGGATAATGCCGTGGCTGAAAAACCCCTTGAGCTTGTTATCAATGTCACGGGCGGCACACCCACCCTTGGGGATGGTTCGTTTCTGCCCATGCACGTTAAAAGTGACAAGGGTTTTGTAGTAGAGGACACCACGTTCTTTGCCAAGGGTAATGTGCAAAGTAATATACTTTCGGGTTCGCAGGATTCCGATTTGCGCATCACCGGCTACAACGGCGACGCCAGCAAGCATGGAAGCACCGTTAACACCGAGTATGGCACCATTAGCCTGCTGCCTGACGGAAGGTACACCTATGTGCTCAATAATGACGCCAAGTGTGTGCAGGAACTGGGTGAAGGCCAGACCATCACGGAAACCTTCACGGTCAAGAGCGGGGCTCTCTTCGGCAACACCGCCGTCATCACCATCACCATCACCGGCACCAATGACAAGCCTGTAGTTATTGACCAGGGCGACACGCTGACCCAGCATCAGAGCAATACTGACGCGAACGGAGATGGAAAGCTGGATTGGACGGGGACTGTCACGGACACCTTCACAGTGCGCGACATTGACAAGGGCGAGGCTGCAGGGCTGAAAATTGAGGCTGTGAGCGGCGGCAAGGACGTGAGTGGCAATGGCCCGTGGATCATCAAGGGCACGTATGGTCAGTACGAAATTACCAGGGGCGATGTAAAAAACGGCACGGACGCCACGTTCAGCTACAGCTATACCCTGTACTCCACAAGCAAGGACTACAACGGCAGCTATGACGACAATGTGACGTTTGCCATTTCCGACGGCAAGGGCGGCACCGTAAACAAGACCCTGACCACACACCTCACGGCGGATAATGCCGCGCCCACAGTGGACAGCACTGTCACACTTGCCGGCACGGTGACTGAAGACGCCTTTGCGGGCAAGACCCAGGTGGAAGTGGGAGGAAGCGTCAAGGGCGCCTTTACGGATACGGATATCAAGCTGGGCAGCGACCTCAGCGGGGCTGCGGGCAAAGGAGACACCCTGACCTTTTCCATTAACGGCACCAGCAGCATGGCCAAGGGTACATATGGCACGCTCTTCCTCAATGCGGACGGCAGCTACCGCTATGTGCTGGACAACAACAATCCTGCGGTGCAGGCACTGGGCAAGGACGCCGAAGCCCATGACACCTTCACCGTCAAGGCTTTTGACGGCACAACCCACAGTGATGGCGCAACGCTGACCATCACCGTTGTGGGCACCAACGACGCCCCTGAACTGACGGTAGGCAAGGTGCTGACCATCACGGAAGACACAACGGCCGCCGTGACCGGGCAGGCCAACGTCTATGACAGAGATGCGGACGATAGCCATACTTTCTTCATCAAAACAGGCATTGACGACAGCGGCAAGCCCGTTGGCAGCAGCAGCATCACCAATCAGTACGGCACATTCACGGTGGATAGTAATGGCAAGTACTCCTTTGAAATTGACAACTCTCTTGCTGTCGTTAAGGCCCTCAAGGCCGGTGAGCTTGTGGAAACAAAAGCGACCCTGGTGGTGGACGACGGCAATGGAGGCACGGCGGAACAGGAGATTACGGTCAACATCAAGGGTACGGCCAGTGCGCCGGAAGTGATTGCCGTCACCGGTGACAAAAATCCTGATCTGCCGTCGGATGATAAGGACTACGGCTACGATATCAATGCCGTTTCCAATGTGGGGCAAGGACATATCTATGAGGCCAGGGGCCAAATTATCGCCAAGGACTATGAGGCGGGCAAGGCTCCGGTCTTCACGGTAAAAACGCAGGGCGCCTACGGCGAACTGACCATCAATGAGAACGGAAACTACATCTACAAGGCGGATGCGGCCAAGGTGGAAGCTCTGTACGACGGGGAAAAGGTTCAGGACGAGGTGACCATATTGCTTACGGCCGCCAACGGCCTCACCATCGAAAAGAAACTGGTCATTGACATCCTGGGTGCTAACGACGCCCCTGTGCCGCTGCCGGCGGCAGACACGCCCGAGTGGGGCGGCACACTTGCCTGGGATCAGGATGGGGACAGCTTGACCTTCACGCATGACACGCAGAGCGCCACGGGCATACATGACCTTACGTTTGGCAAGCTCGTAGTGGATGCGGATGGTGCGTACCGCTACACGCTCAATATGGATGAGGCCACCATGGAGCACTTGAGCAGGCAACCGCTTGTTAACGGTAGCATCCACGAGAAACCCTTTGCCTTCACGGTCGATGACCATGCAAAGGAGGGTATCCCGGTGGAAGGCTCCCTGAACATCAAAATTGACGTGGACAACTGGGACGGACACGACGGCATGCTGCTCTTCGGCGATGCTGGCAGCAACACCTTGGACGGCGGCTCCGGCAACGACATCCTTTCCGGCGGCGGGGGCGACGACACCCTGTACGGCAACGGCGGCGATGACTATCTTTTCGGCGGCGCGGGTGATGACTACCTCTTCGGCGGCGCGGGTGATGACTATCTCTTCGGCGGTTCCGGCAACGACTTCCTTGACGGCGGCGAAGGTAACAATCACCTCTACGGCGGCGACGGCAATGACGTGCTGGTCTTCCACCAGGGAGACACTATTGATGGCGGTGCGGACTTTGACATGCTGGTGGTCAAGGGCGGTAGTGTGGATGGCCTGTTTACAGGAGCGGAACACGCCAAGGGCGTGGACAGCATCACAGGCGTGGAGGTAATGGTCAGCACTTCCGGTGATGCTTTGAACAACCTCACCGATATGGCGGAAATTGCTTCCAAAACCGGGGTTTCCATCAGCACTGGCAGTGACGGCAGCACCGCTGTGTCATTTGATGCTTCGCATACATGGACAACCACAATGCAGACTGCGAGCAATGGCACCTTGTGGGAAGTGTACAGCACAACTATAACTACCGACAGCGGGAATGATGAAACCGTACAAGTTGCCGTGCAGCACTTGACGACCAGTCTGGGCGGGTAGAGCATTTCACACTTGAAATGCTCTACAAGGATTTGTCTCCAAATCCTTGTCGCCAAATGATTGTAGGGCGGCTTTGCCGACCGTTAAGCAATCATTTGAAGCGTTAATTGCTCTAGTGGCGCGGCATGCCCCTCTAGGCAGGTAAATAACAAGCCCGCCCGCACTCTCCAGCGAGAGTGCGGGCGGTTTACATTTTTCGCTCGCTGCGGAGCGAAAAGTCAGGTGCAGCTATCGGTTACAGGCCCAGATCACGCAAAAGGTTGTCCACAGCCATATGGCCCATGCTTTCCGTGGCTCCGGCAGTGGAGGAAGAGCAGTGCGAACCCATGACCAGGTTGTCCAGCGCATACCAGGCCGGATCAGCCGGGGGCTCCTGCTCGAACACGTCAAGCCCCGCGCCGTAGATGCTGCCAGCCTGCAAGGCGGCCAGCAGGGCCGTTTCGTCAATAAGGCCGCCGCGCGCGGTATTGATGATGACCGCTGTTTTCTTCATGGTGGCGATGCGCCCGGCATTGATGCAGTTGCGGGTTTCGTCCGTCAGCACCGTATGCAGGGTGATAAAGTCCGCCTCGCGGCAGATGCGGTCAATGTCAGCACGTTCGACGCCTTCGCTTCCGGCCCAGGATTCGTCCCACGCAATGTCATGCGCAAGAATCTTCATGCCGAAACCCTGCGCCCGTTTGACAACGCAGCGGCCGATGGCCCCAAGGCCGATAATGCCCAGAGTTTTGCCGTACAGGTCAATGCTGGTGATCTTGCTCCAGTCTTTCTCACGGCAGCGGCGGTCGATAAGTCCGGCCTTGCGCGCCACCATAAGCATGAGCGTCAGCGCATAGTCGGCCACGGCGTTGCTGTTGGCCCCAACCGTGCGCGAAACCGCAATGCCGCGCTGCTTGCAGGCTTCAAGATCAATATTGTCCAGGCCCACACCGTACTTGGCGATGGCTTTAAGCTCCGGCGCTGCGGCCAGCACATCGGCGCTCATAGGGTCCACGCCCAAGATGACGCCCTGGCATCCGGCCAGTTTTTCGCGCATCTGGTCGGCGGAAAGGATGCCGCCCGTGTCGTTGCGCACTACTTCAAGACCGGCCTGTGTCAGACGGTCAAACAGTTCGGGATTGGTTTTGCCAAAAGAACGGGGTGTAACAAGAATTTTCACTGCATTACCTCTTGGGGGCGGAGTGGGGCGCAGGGCAGGGCAAAAGCCCGCGAAAATGCCGAGCGGCTGGCGTACAGGCTTACTCCAAGAGCGGAAATTGTCAACGCACCGCACCTGCATGACGGGGCCGCCAGCACAGTTAGAGCATTTTAACTTTGAAAAAGTGTAAATGCTCTAACGCTGCACGAAAGTGCAGCGCGCCACAATGTGGCGTGGATTCAGCCGAAAATCGCATTTTTCGGCTGAATGAAAACTTTGAAATGTGAAGCATTTCAAAGTGAAAATGCTCCAGGGGCTGATGAAAAAAGCCCCGTCAGGGCCGCTTGAAAATGAAATGGATTGACGGACTTGCAAGGATTTTTCAGAAAATCTTTACCGTCAAATGCTGGGAGACAGATTTTTGCCTGCCGCTGCCGGTCATTCCACGCGCCAGGCGACCCAGGCAGCCGTGCGGTCAAATGCCCGGACGGGCCGTGTGCGGCGCGTTGAACGTATATGGCTGCACACGTGCAAGACCCTGGCGGGGTTGCACGCTAGACACTGTCTAGACTTCGATATTGAGCCTGTTGCCGATGCCCTGTGCCGCCAGACCGGCATTTTTATCCATAAGGGCCTGCACTTCCTGCCCCTTGCTGATGCTGCCGTTGATAACGGCGGCAGCCATGCTTGCCTGAAAATCCAGGGCTTCACGGCTTATGCTCACGCTCATGCCCATTTGTACGTCATTCATGGTCTGCTCCTTTGCGGGAAAATCCACCCGCATCACTCTTATCGGCGGTAAAGCCGCAATCCTTAGAGCCGTTGCCGGTAAAAGCGGCTCCACCTGGCGGCGGTAGCCACTGTCAATGAATAAAAACAGTATCTGCTGGTGGTTAGAGCAATTCATCTTTGAAATTGCTCTGGCGGATGCGGGAGCAGACGCCCGCCGCGGAGGCGTAAGCGCAGTTTATCTGCGCGGTTAAACGCCGGAGCGGCGTCTTGGAAGCATTGAGAATAGATATTCTCAATGCGAAAATGCTATCTATAATGCTGCTGGCGGCACTGTGGTGGACGCCTTGGGCCGTGTTGAGCGCGCCCGCCGGAACAGAGCCTGTGTCAGGCGCGCCTGCTGCCCGGAGCGTGCCGTTTGAGTGCGGACAAAGCGCCCGCTGTATTGCGGCGGCGGGCGCGAACGTGTACAAGGGAAAAAACACAGGATATTGCTATGAGTGAACTGCACGACCTCAAGGCCACGGCCATGCCCTTGCTTGACAGCGTGGTTGAGCGCCTCTGCCATCCATCTTCCCTTGACGCGGTGTGGCACCGTCCGGCAGCGGGCGCGGCCATGCCATCGCTGAAAGACCTTTCGGAAGTGATGGACAGGCTGCGGGCGGCCATTTTTCCAGGTTATTTCGGCCCTGCGCGGGTGTGGCGCGAGTCCATGCGCTATCACCTGTCGGCCAACCTCGACACCATTTATCGCATGCTGTGCGAGCAGATTGTGCGGGGCTTCTGTTTTGGCTGCGAGGGTGACGGCAATCCCTGCACTTCCTGCGAAATGGACGGCGAAAAAGCCGCCATTGCCTTTATGGACAGTCTGCCGGAAATCCGCCGTCTGCTGGCAGGCGACGCCAAGGCCGCCTACGAGGGCGACCCTGCGGCCACAAGCCCTGGCGAGGCCATATTCTGCTATCCTTCCATGCAGGCCATGTTCCACCACCGCATTGCCCACGAGCTGTACAAGCTTAACGTGCCGGTGATTCCGCGCATCATTTCTGAAATGTCGCATTCGGCCACAGGCATAGACCTGCACCCCGGCGCGAGCATTGGCGAAGAATTTTTCATTGACCACGGCACGGGCGTGGTTATCGGCGAAACTTGTATTATCGGGCGCAACTGCCGCCTTTATCAGGGCGTGACCCTGGGGGCTTTGTCGTTTCCCAAAAATCCGGACGGCACACTGACCAAGGGCATACCGAGACATCCCATCTTGTGCGACAATGTCACGGTGTACGCCGGGGCCACCATTCTTGGGCGCGTGACCATCGGCAAGGGGGCCGTCATCGGCGGCAACGTGTGGATTACCCAGGACGTGCCTGAGGGCGCGCGCATCCTGCAGGAGCGGCCCCGTGGCTAGCTTGCACCGTCTGCTGAAAAAGCGCCGTGGCCTGTGTTGCCTTGTGTTGCTGTGCCT
>NZ_JBAIYR010000013.1:0-21868 GCF_036763145.1 Desulfovibrio sp. 1188_IL3213
GATGAGCATTGCCGCGAACAAGCTCAGATACCCAGGGTTATGGTTCCTGTCTTGTCCAGCAGCAGCACGTCCACATCTCCGGCGGCCTCGATGGCACGTCCGCTCATGGCGAGCACGTTGGCGCGGTTGAGGCGGCTCATGCCCGCAATGCCTATGGCGGAAAGCAGAGCGCCGATGGTGGTCGGCGCAAGGCAGACAAAAAGCGCCACCAGCGCGGCAAAGCTCACTGGATTTTGGATGTGCTCCTGCCCGGCCGTAAAGCGGGCAAAGCACCACAGGGAAACCGTGACCAGAAGAAAAATGACGGTAAGCGCCACCAGCAGAACGTTGAGGGCGATTTCGTTGGGAGTTTTCTGGCGGGCGGCTCCCTCAACCATAGCGATCATTTTGTCCAGAAAAGTACGGCCTGTCTCGCTGGTGACACGGATGACCAGCCAGTCGGAAAGAACCGTTGTGCCGCCGGTGACCGCGCTGCGGTCGCAGCCGCTTTCGCGGATGACCGGGGCGGATTCACCCGTGATGGCGCTTTCGTCCACCGAGGCCGCGCCTTCCGTCACATCGCCGTCAGCGGGGATCTGTTCCCCGGCATATACAGTACCGCCCGCGTGGCATCAGCCCAGAAATTGCCCAGATTGCCCGGGCTGGCTCCGCCGGAGGGCCTCAGCCCCCGGATAAGGGCAAAAAGCACGGCAATACCCGCTGCTGCGGAAACAAAATTCTGCACCGCCAGTCCGGCCATCTGGGAGAGATAGCTCATGGCGTTTTCTCCGGCGTAGGACTGCCAGTTGGTATTGGTCACAAAGCTGATAGCCGTATTCAGGGCCAGGTGCCAACTGGCTCCGGAAACATTCTGGGGATTCAGGGGAAGGATATGCTGCGTCATAAGCAGGGCAACAAGCGCGGCCAGGGATATGCCGCTGAAAGCAAGCACACAGGCCAGATGGCGTTTCCAGTTCATCTGCTCTGCGGGGTCCACACCCATAAGCCGATACAGGGTACGTTCGCAGGGGGCAAGAGGGCTTTGCAGCCAGAAGGGTTCGCCGTCCATTACCTTGCCCATATATTTTCCCAAGGGCCAGGCCAGAGCCATGAGCAGGGAAAGATAAAGAAGGCACTGCCAGATGATGTTTTCCATAAAATCCTCCTGCAGGCATGCAGCCCACGGGAAAACTTTAGGATAAGGCGTATAAAATGGGTGTAAAAATGGCAGGCGACGCATTAAATTCATATTAAATCTGCAATGCGAACGGGCTTGCGGAAAGAACGCGGCTCAAGACGGCATGTTCTGCACGGCAGCCCGCATGGCAACCCTCCCGTGGCAGCCCCTCCGCGTACTTGCGGGCAGATGTGGTATTAAGTGGTGCGCGCGGTGCGAGAGTTGCCTTTTGTGCTCTGGCGGCGTAGGGCGGCGATGAGCGGTGCAAAGCGGCCAGAGTGGCGGCAAACAGCGCAAGATGGCGAAGGGCGGTGCGGTGCGAGGTCTGCCTGGAGTTGGGCTGGAACGTGGAAGGAGGGCGGCCGGGTGAGCAGCAGAGAAGTTCCGGAGCGAAATAAAAAAGAACGCCACATGCGTTAGCACATGGCGGTCTGATTTTGCTATGGCGCGCCCGGGAGGAGTCGAACCCCCGGCCAAGAGCTTAGAAGGCTCCTGCTCTGTCCAACTGAGCTACGGGCGCATGCCTGACGCGGCCGTCGGCGTTATGGCGCATCACTATAGGGAGAACGCCTTTTAACGTCAATATGTTAATCCCCGTTTGCCGGATGCGCGGGGCATTGCGGGATATTACGGGGCATTGCGGTCTGCCGTCGCCCTGTGCGGCATGGCCGGCGGACATGCCTTTGCCGGAGGCGCCTCGCGCGGGATGTTCTGCCGCGCATGTTGCCAGGCTTGCTGCCGCCGGGCTGTTTTTTCTAACGCTAAACGCTGAAAACCAGCGGGCTTTCAGCCAGCGTGGCAACCATGACGGCCTTGATGGTGTGAAGGCGGTTTTCGGCTTCTTCAAAAGCCACATTGCGAGGCGATTCAAATACTTCGTCGTTGACTTCCATGCAGTCTATGCCGAAGCGCTGAAAGATTTCCTCACCCATGCTCGTGTCGCGGTTATGAAAGCTTGGCAGGCAATGCAAAAACTTGCAGTCGGTGTTGCCGGTCTGTCGCATGGTTTCACCCGTCACACGATAGGGCAGTAGCAACTCAATGCGCTCTTTCCACACGTCATCGGGTTCGCCCATTGATACCCAGACATCGGTGGAAATGAAGTCGCAGCCTTGCACGCCTTCGGCCACGCTTTCGGTGCGGCTGATGCGCGCACCCGTGGCGGATGCGATGCGGCAGGCGGTTTCGTAAACATCGTCTGCCGTCCACAGCGCCCTGGGGGCCACGGAGCGAAAGTCCAGCCCCAGCAGGGCGGAGCCGATCATAAGGGAATTGCCCATATTATAGCGGGCGTCGCCCATGTAGGCCAGGGTTTGTCTGTTCAGAGGTTTGGAGCAGCATTCGCGCATGGTGAGCATGTCTGCCAGAAACTGCGTGGGATGCCACTCATTGGTAAGGCCGTTCCACACCGGAACCGAGGCGTGTTCGGCCAGCGCCTCAACCCTTTCCTGCCCGTAGCCCCGATATTCAATGCCGTCATAAAAGCGGGAAAGTACGCGAGCCGTGTCGGCCAGAGATTCTTTTTTGCCCATCTGCGAGCCTGAAGGGCCAAGATAGGTCACGCGCGCGCCCTGATCGTAGGCGGCCACCTCAAAAGAACAGCGTGTGCGGGTAGAGTCTTTTTCAAAAAGGATGACAATGTTCTTGCCTTTCAGAAACTCGGGTTCCCTGCGCGCTTTTTTGGCCTGCTTGAGATCGGCTGCCAAATCCAGCAGGTAGGTGAGGTCTTCCGGCGTGAAATCGGTTTCTTTCAGAAAGTCTCTGTTTTGCAGTCTGTTCATGCGCTGTTCCGCCTTTGAGGTAGTGGGGGTCCTGCCAGCCGCGCTTTTTGCGGGCTGGCTGTGCGTTGAGCACGCTGGGGCTGGCCGCCATTGCGCCGCTTGCTACGGCGCAGACGGTCAAAGGTGCAACATCATTGCAATTTCGTCACAGCAATAAAACTTGGGGCATTTGCTGCATTCCACCCAGACGCTGGGGGGCATGTCGTCCTTGTTGAATTCGGTAAATCCGCACCTGGCGAAGAAGTCAGGCACGAGAGTAAAGACAAACACCCTGGGCAAAGCCAGACTGCGGCAGCGGTTCACCAGCATGGAGACCAGGCGCTTGCCGAAGCCTTGCCCCTGACAGGAGGGATGAACGGCCACGGAGCGTATCTCGCCAAGGTCAGCCCACAGAACATGAACGGCTCCGCAGGCCACGATGACATCGTGGCCGTCGTCCACGGCCGGAGCTGTGGCAACCATGTAGTCCTGAATGTGCTGATACAGGTACTGCGGCCCCCGCGCCAGCATGACGTTGGCGGAAGCATACTGGTTGATAAGCGCCGACATGCCGTGTACGTCCGCTACAGTGGCGGGTCGGATGACCAGCTTTGAAAGATCGCTGATGTGAACGTCAGGAACAATAGGTCTTTCATCAGCGCCAGAGCGCGGAATGGCGATGGGCATTTCTTTTGCCTCTGTTTCAGGGGAAGAATGGAATAAAGCCGCCAGACTGTGAAGATTCCCGGCGGCAGGCACTGCCTGAATACCACTGCCGTTGCCGGCAAATTTTGAAACAAAATTGACTCATAGCACCAAAGATATGCGGGTGCAAGGTTCTTTCGCTCATGGCAGACCGTTGCGGGCCGCGCCTGCCGCGGCACAGATGAGGGCGAAAAGGATCTCAGCGGTTGCGGTGCAGGGCTTCTTCGCAGATTCCTTCGGAGTAAAAACGCAGCGTGCTGGCCTCAAAGGTTTTTGCCACATGCATGGCGATGCCGGCCCTGCTGAGCATATCCATAAAGGTCAGGTCTTTTTCTTCCACCATGTCCGTGGTGTATACGCCTGTATAGAGGCGGAGGGGAAAAACCTGTGAAAATTGGTGACTGCCGTGTTCCACCTCGTGTGCGGCCTGGGCAAATCTTTCTGTCAGGTCCTGGTCACTGGTGAAAGGAAGAATGCCCGCGAACGTATTGCCGATGATGTGGTAACGCCTGGTAAGCGGGCCTTGCGGCCAGCTTTTCAACATGCGGTCAATGCGCCGCAGTTCATTGTTGCCGGCTTCTTTGCCGAGCATCCTGCTGTAAAAATTGAAATGTTTGATGTCTGCCAGCCAGATGGCGAACGTGACACCAGGATTGTTGTGCAACAGGGCTGTGCCTTCCAGGTGAAGGCTGTGATTGGCGAGAGTGTCGATCAGAAGGGGAGTGAGCGCCATGCTTCGCAGCTGGCGCTCCTTGCTTGCCCCCTGGCAATGCACTCGCCAGGCGAGAAGCAGAAAAACGAGCAGGGCCAGGATGATTGCCACGCCTCCCCAGTATAGAAGGGGGTGGGGGATCAGGGCCAGCTCATCGAGCGGGGCAGAGCAGAAAAGAAACCAGCCGTTATGTGTAATGGGGTCAAAGGCCGCCAGATGCTGTTTGTCGCCAGCTTTATAAAGAAAATAGCTTCGGCGGTTGCCGCCGAGGTCGGCGCGGATCGCATCAAGGTCGTCCGTGTCCATTTGACCGAGGTTGAAAATGTTGCCTGTCGTGTCGGCTGTGTTTGCGCCGGAGCACAGTACAAAGCGCCCGGTGGCATCAATAATGCCTGCAAATCCGTTAGCCTTGAAAAGTGGTTCGTCAAGGATGTCCAGCAGGTCTTCAGCCCTGGTGGCGCCGATCAGCGCACCGATAATGCTGCCTTCCTGCTCCACGGGCACAGCACTGTAGATCACCTGGCCCGGCCCGTGAGGGTCCTTGCGTGGCGGCGAAAAGACAACTCGCCCCGCAAGGGCGTGGCGGAAAAAATCTTCTTCTGAAAAATCCGTCTGCCGACGTAATGTGCCGCTTTTGTCCATCATGACTGTTACGCCAGAGATATCAGCCATGCCGATTCGTATAAAGCCTGCGTTATTGCTCAGTTCCTTGAACAGGGCGGAAGATTCTTGCTGCGGTATGTAGACCACGGCGGTGGACAGACCACGCAGCGCCTGAAAGTTCTGCGTCAGCTTTCGTTGCAAAAGCACCCGCAACTGACTTGTTGTTTCATAAAGGTGCAGTATGCTTGTCTGCTCTATTTGCCATGTGGCATTGCGCAGCAGAATCAGGCTGCAAACAAGAAAAATGCCGCTCACAAGGAAGGCGATGGCGTAGATTGTTTTTGTCTGTTGCTGACTTCTGTACATACCATGCCTTTTGATAGAATGATGCTTTACATTTAATACGTTAACCTATTATTTGGCAAGCAGCAAAACCCTCTGCTGCCAGCCGCCCCGTGGGCAGTTCATTAAATTTATTATATTTTTCAAGCCTGTTGGGGTATTTATCGGAATTATTCTTTTTTTTCTTGCCGGCGAAGCAGTGTTGTGTGGCGCACTGACGCGATATCCCTCATGTGCCAGGAGAACTGTTACGCCATGTATTAAGTTTCGGTTTAGTTTGTTTTTAAGTGTAATTTTGATTATATAAATTGTATTTAAAGTGTTTATGAAAAAAATATCATAATTAATAATAGAAAAACACTGTAGTGCGTGTCATATTTTTTATATTTTACATTTTTTATTGTTGTTTATGATTGGGATATTTTCGAGGCATGTAAAATTTTTCTGTTGAGCACAAATAGTTTTGCATGAAATATGCGGATATAACGGTGATGCATGTTAGGCGGAATTTTATAAACTGTTTGATCAATGAATTGTGCTTTTTTCTTTCTTGTTGACGCAAAAATTGAGTTCGTTTAACTCTAGTAGGTGTTTATTGCATTGGAAAGGCAAGGAGGAAACATATTAAATTTATGTTGTGAGGGGATTACCACAGGGTGAAGTTTTTCACAGCTCACAATATAGTGGGGCAAAAATTATGAATACACTTGTTTTTTGCTGTGTGGCGCTGCCATTTGCTGTGGCGCTTGTTCTGTATTTCACACAGCTTGACCGCACCCGCAAGCTTCTCGTGCCTGCAGCGGTTGCGGTGATGGCTCTGGCTGCCGTGATCATGGGTGCTCACGGAACGTTCCGACTTGAAGCCGAAACTTTCTTGGGTCTTCCGCTGGACAGCCTGTTCAGCATGCTGGATCTTTTGCTGCTGCTCTATATTCTGGGATTGGGCTGGAAGCTGGGCAGCCGCACGGTCATGGGCATGACCGCATTGCAGCTTATAGGGCTGCTTTACCTCAAATTTGTTCTGGCGGATGGTTCCGCTCCCGTCACAGCCTTTGCGCCCGATGGCCTGTCGCTCATCATGGTTATCATCATCACCGTGGTGGGTGGCCTGATAACCATCTATGGCCTGGGCTATATGGATATTCATGAAGAGCACCTGCACCTGCGGGTTTCTCGCAAGCCGCGTTTTTTCGCCATTATTTTCTGTTTTCTTGGGGCGATGAACGGTCTTGTGCTTTCGAACAATCTTTCATGGATGTTCTTTTTCTGGGAAGTCACAACCCTTTGCTCCTACCTGCTGATCAGCCACGATCAGACGAAGGAAGCCAACGCCAACGCCTACCGCGCGTTGTGGATGAACGTACTTGGCGGCCTTGCCTTTGTTTCGGCCATGCTTTTCATCCAGAAGAGCCTGGGTACCCTGTCCACTGAGGTTGTGCTGCACAAGATGACGGCCATGGATGTGAAAACCACGGCCATGCTGCTGCCGTTCGCCTTTTTCTGCCTGGCGGCCTTCACCAAGTCGGCGCAGGTTCCCTTTGAAAGCTGGCTGTGCGGCGCCATGGTGGCCCCCACTCCGGTTTCAGCCCTGCTGCACTCGGCCACAATGGTCAAGGCGGGGACATACCTGCTGCTGCGCATGGCCCCGGCCTTTGCCGACACCACCATGTCCACCATTGTGGCGCTTTTCGGCGCATTCACTTTTGTGGGTACGTGTATTCTGGCCGTCAGCCAAAGTAATGCCAAAAAAATCCTGGCATACTCCACCATTGCCAACCTGGGTCTTATCATCGCCTGCGTTGGCATAAACACGGCGGCGTCCATGATGGCGGCCACCACCATCATTATCTACCATTCGGTATCCAAGGGCCTGCTCTTCATGTGCGTGGGCGCCATTGAACAGCGTATCGGCTCCAGAGATATTGAAGACATGCGCGGCCTGTACAGCAAGATGCCCCGCACGGCCATTATTACGGCCATAGGCATTTTCACCATGATGCTGCCGCCTTTCGGCATGCTCATAGGCAAGTGGATGGCTATCGAGGCCATTGCCCGCGCCACGCAGGCCATGACGCCCATCATTTTCTTCATTGCTCTCGGCTCGGCCTTTACTGTGCTGTTCTGGGCGCGGTGGGCAGGCATACTCGTGTCTTCGGCCAACCTGCACGACCGGCCGGCTCACGGCAATCCCAAGGCCACGGTCATGTTCGCCCTGCGGTCGCTTTGCGGGCTTGCCGTAGTATTCTCCTTTATTTCGCCTCTGGTGCTGGAAACGTTTGTGGAACCTTCTGTGGCAGGCGTATACGCCCGTCTCGGCCTCAAGACTGAAGGCTTCATCCCTGGCGCATCGCTTACGGGCGGGGCAGGTTATTTCTGGATTTACCTGCTCTTCATCCTGCTTGGGCTGGGGGCCTGGATTGCCTGGAAGGCCGCCAGAAAGGTTTCCAATTCGGCGCATTCGCAGCCTTATTTCTCGGGCCTGACGCAGGAACAGGCTGGGCAGATCGGCTTCAAGGGACCCATGAATGCCTTTGAACCCGTACGTCTGTCCAACTTTTACCTGGCCCAGTATTTTGGCGAAGGCACCATCACAAGGGCCATTGATATTATATCCACGGCCTTTCTCATCGTCCTGGTAGGAGGTCTGCTCTAATGCTGTCCATCCTCAGTGCTGTCGGCGGATTGATATTGTCGCCCCTGGTGGGGGGCCTGCTTACCGGGGTTGACCGCCGCCTCACGGCGCGGCTGCAGTCGCGTCTGGGGCCGCCCCTGCTTCAGCCCTTTTATGATGTCTTCAAACTTTTCGGCAAAGAAGCCAGCGTAACCAATGCCTGGCTTGTGTTCAGCGCCTATATGACGCTCATTTCGTCGGCGCTGGCCCTGCTCATATTCTTTATGGGCGGCGACCTGCTGCTGCTTTTCTTCGTGCTCACGGTGGGCGCGGTTTTTCAGGTGGTGGGCGCCCTGTGCGTTCCTTCGCCCTACAGCAACGTGGGTGCGCAGCGCGAGCTTCTGCTCATGCTGGCCTATGAGCCCATACTGATTCTGGTTTTTGTGGGCTTTGCCATGTGCACGGGGTCTTTTTCCATTGAAGCCGTGTTTGCCCAGGATCAGCCCTTGCTGCTCAAGATGCCCTTGCTGTTCCTGGCGCTTGGCTATGCCCTGACCATCAAGCTGCGCAAGTCGCCTTTTGACATTTCCGCCAGCCATCATGGCCATCAGGAACTGGTAAAGGGTGTGCAGACGGAGTACTCTGGCCCTTACCTGGGCATCATTGAACTGGCTCACTGGCTTGATCTTGTGCTTATTCTCGGCTTGTGCGCCATGTTCTGGCATACCAGCGTCATCGGCATGGCTACGCTGGTGGCGGCCTCGCTGTTTACGGAAATTCTCATCGACAACATCACCGCCCGGCTTACCTGGCAGTGGATGGTGCAGAAGAGGTCTCTGTTGCTCGGCATGGGGCTGGCACTGGTTAATCTTTTATGGCTGTACGTGGCGTAAGGAGGCAGGCATATGGGTTTTGTAGACAAAATGATAAAGCGGAGCCGGCTCAAGTCGCCGTGGATTGTCCATTTTGACTGCGGTTCCTGCAACGGTTGCGACATCGAGGTGCTGGCCTGCCTCACGCCCATGTATGACGTTGAACGTTTCGGCGTGGTCAACGCGGGCAATCCCAAGCATGCGGACGTGTTGCTGGTGACCGGCACGGTTAACCACCGTAACCGCCATGTGCTCAAGCAGATATACGAGCAGATGCCTTCTCCCAAGGCGGTCATTTCTCTCGGTGCCTGCAATCTTTCCGGCGGCGTTTTCAAAGACACCTATAATGTGCTCAACGGCGCGCACAACGTCATTCCTGTTGACGTGTTCGTGCCGGGCTGCCCGCCCAAACCCGAAGCCATCATTGACGGTGTTGTAGAAGCCCTTGGGGTGCTCAAGGCCAAGATGGGCATGGGGCCGGAGCCAGAAGCCACCCTCATGCCCGGTGATGCGGACGTACCGACCGCTGCCGCCGGGCCAGAGGGCGAGGCGGCCTCTGAAGCCGACAAGTCAATGAAAAACGCGGGTTAGCCCGGAAAGGATACAGCCATGTTTTTTGAAGCCAAAGACGTGACGCCCGAAACGCTGCTTGCTGAAGTGCAGCGCCTGGCTAACGCAAGATGCCGTTTTGTCACCATGTCGCAGACGGTGGTTGATGAGAATACCCTGCGACTGTTCTACCACTTTGATGAAAACCTCACCATGTCCGACCTGCGGCACAATCCCGAAATGTGCGTATGGTCGCCAACGGACGCCAAAGGCATGGTGCATCTGCGTATGGATGTGGACAAGAACATGCCCATCCCGAGCATAAGTTCCATCTACTTCTGCGCAGTGCTGATTGAAAATGAGACTCAGGATCAGTTCGGTGTGCGCTTCGCGGGTCTGCCGCTGGACTATCAGGGCGGCATGTATCTGGAAGGAGAAGTCACCCACGCCCCGTACTTCACCATGACCACCGTCCGGCGTCCCGCCGCGGCTGCCAAGGCAGAGTCCGCCAAAGGAGATCAGGCATGAGCAACCGCACCACAGTGATTCCTTTCGGGCCGCAGCACCCCGTGCTGCCCGAACCGCTGCATATCAAGTTTGTGGTGGAGGACGAAACCGTTGTCGGGGCCATTCCCCAGCTCGGCTTTGTGCATCGCGGTCTTGAAAGCCTCGTGCGCACCAAGGACTATAATCAGATGGTCTTTGTGGTGGAGCGCATCTGCGGCATCTGTTCCTGCATTCACGCCAACTGCTATTGTAACGCCCTTGAAAACATGATGGGCATCACGGCCCCGCCCCGCGCCCAATTCTTGCGGGTCATCTGGTCTGAACTGCACCGCATCCACTCGCATCTGCTCTGGCTGGGCCTTTTTGCCGATGCCTTTGGTTTTGAAAGCGTGTTCCAGCAGTTCTGGCGTATCCGTGAGCATGTGATGGACATCTGTGAAGCCACGGCGGGCAACCGCGTTATTCTGTCGGTCAACGTGGTGGGCGGCGTGCGCCGCGACCTGGCGCCCGACCAGATCCGCTGGATGCTCGGCAGGCTTGATGAACTGCAAAAGGGCATGCGCGAACTTACAAACACCATGCTCGACGACTACACCGTGCAGGAGCGTACGCGCGGCATCGGCTATCTCAGCAAGGACGATGCCCGACTGCTGGGCGCGGCCGGGCCGACCCTTCGCGGCAGTGGTTGGGAAATCGACGAGCGTATGCACGGCTATGCCGCCTATAATGACCTCAACTTCATCCCTGTGGTTGAGAATGACGGCGACTGCTATGCCCGCGCCAAGGTGCGCTTCTATGAAGTGCTGCACGCCATGGACCTCATCCGCGAAGCGCTGAACCGCCTGCCGGAAAGCGAACTTACAGTGAAAGTTCCCGGCAACCCTGACGGCGAAGCCGTCTTCCGGGTGGAGCAGCCCAGGGGTGAGCTGTTCTATTATATACGGGCCAATGGAACCAAGTATCTGGAACGCATGCGCGTGCGCACGCCCACTTTTGCCAACGTACCGCCCCTGTTGCACATGCTGCCGGGCTGCAAGCTGCCAGATGTGCCGGTTATTGTGCTCAGTATCGACCCGTGCATTTCCTGCACAGAGAGGTAGCTCATGTATATGCTCAAAAACGTGCTGCGCAACCTGTCAGGCAAACCTGCCACAAGGCTGTATCCGCTGGAAGAGCGTGAGCCTTTCCCAGCCTACAGGGGCGTTATCACCAATGAAGTGGAGAAGTGCATATTCTGCAACAGTTGCGCAAGGGTCTGCCCCACAGACGCCATCACGGTGGACGCCAAGGCGGGGCAGTGGCATTACGACCCCTTCCTGTGCGTGTACTGTTCGGCCTGTGTAGAAAAATGCCCCACCAAGTGTCTGGTGCAGGTTCCCACACACCGCAAACCTTCTGTGGTCAAGTTCCGTGTTCTGCGCACGGGTACGCCGCGCGTTAAAAAGTCCGCGGCGGCCAAGGGCAAGGAAGAAAGCGGAGCCGAAAAGAAGGCCGAACAAGAATAGGGCGCGGCAGTGGCCGCGTACAATACATGACAAGAAATTGTCATGATTAGCAAAAAGCCGCCGAAAGGCGGCTTTTTGCGTTGTGGAAAGCGGGTCTCATGGCGACGCATAAAATTTTAGGGCGAAGAGGCCCACCCCATCGCGGTCGAATGGCCGGTCAGGCCAGCCGTCCGGCAAGCAGCCTGGCAGGCCGGTGAAGAACTGAACTATCTTATGTTTTGAGAAGAGGTTGTTAATGGCCTGATATTACAGGGAAGATGTTTTTTTCCGCGCCAACGGCCAAGAAAATAAGATTTCGATCTGTTTTTTCAATTCATGATGTTTACAAGGAGCAGGGCGTTGAAAAGAATGCGAAAAATATCATATATCTAGATATGTGAAATTTTTTTTAATAAGGTTTTTTGAAGAGATGATAAAATAATAATTTAATTATATCCAATTATTATGGAAATATTTTCCTGTATTTCAGATGATTTTTTACAAAAAATAGTAAAATTAAATAATTTATTGTGAAACAAAATTTTATATACAAATTTGCAATGTTAAAAACATAACACTTGTTGTGACAACATATATGTACAAATTTGCTTGTGATAAACATAATTTCAAAAAAAATGCAAAATGCAGAAAAAAATGGGGTATTAAAACATGTCTGGAAAGGGATAATTCACGAAAATAAAAAATAGCGTGTAAATCATAACTTTTTTAAGCACTTGTTGTCCAAAACAGTGATTTGTAATGCGCTTGATTAATTGTAAAAATCCTTATTTGACAGGGAGATGTCACAAAATTGATGCGCTTGCCGATGCAGAAAAATGCCGTATAAACTCGCGAGAAGGGCTGGCATTTAGAGCAAAAAATTGTTAATGGTAAGCTCTATCAAAAAATGGTGTACAATATTGTGAGCTTGTATGGCTCCAGTAAAACATATCCTTCGGCAGGGTGTCTTTTTTGATTGTTAAAAATCCTCACTGCTTCTATTCTGCCGGGCCGGTTGTCAGGGGCAAAAGATGACTGATAAAGCATCTTTATGGTATATTCTTTGTCAGGCGAGAGATGCTATATGAATGGTAATCAACTTACCCACAGTATCTGCGGCATGTGTTCAGCGCGTTGCCCCATTACGGTTGAGACCTGTAATGACACTGTAAAAATGATTTACGGCAACATGCACAGCCCGTTGAAAGGGGCATTATGCGCCCGTGGTGTGGCCGGAAAAGCCCTTCTTGAAGACAACGAGCGCCCACAGTCGCCGCTTATCCGCCAGGGAGAGCGCGGCGAGGGAAAGTGGCGCGCCGTGTCCTGGGACGAAGCTTTGGACTACGTTGCGCAAAAAATCACCGAGGCCCAAAATAAGTACGGAAAACAGACGGTTCTGTGGTCTGACCGCGAAGGCCCCTTTGCGGACCTCAGCCGTGGCTTCATGCGCGGCCTTGGTTCGCCCAACGTCTGTTCGCACAGTCCTTCGTGCGACCTTAATACGCACCATGCCTGCAAGGCCGTGCTGGGCCTGGGCCGCGGCATGACCGTGTATGATTTTGCCAACGCCAAGCATCTCGTGCTGCAAACGCGCAATATATTTGAAGCCATCAACCTTGGTGAGGCGCGCACGGTCATGCAGGCTCTGCGCAAGGGCTGCAAGCTTACTGTCATTGACATCAGACAGAGCATCACTTCCTCCAAGGCAGACACATTCCACATCATCCGTCCCGGTACGGACTATGCGTTCAATCTGGCTGTCATCAATACATTGATCAGCGAAAATCTGTATAACAAGGAATATGTCCGCGCCCACACTACGGGGTTTGACGCGCTGGCCGCCTTTGTGGCCCCGTATACGGCGGAATGGGCCGCGCAGGAATGCGGTGTCGAGGCTAGGGCCATTACCGACCTCGCGCGCGCACTGGCTGCCGCGGCTCCCCAGGTTATCTGGCATCCGGGCTGGATGTCGTCACGTTACGCCGACTCTTTCCAGGTGGGACGCACAGCCCTTGTCATCACGGCGCTTCTGGGCGGCACGGGAACCAAGGGCGGCATTGTGCCCGGGCGTACCCCCAAAGATTGCGGCAAGCCAGGGCTCAAGAAGTTCGTGGATTTGTATCCTGCCGTCAAACTGCCCAGGGCCGACGGGCTTGGCGCCGACAACAAGGCTTTTGATCCGGGCAAGGGGCTGCTGCACAAGGCGTTTGAAGCCATCAACAACCCCCCGGAAGGCGTCCCGCCGGTCAAGGTTTACATGGCCTGGCGGCATGATCCGTTACAGGGTTTCCCTGATCCCGATGCCCTGAAGAAAAAACTGGACGGTCTGGATCTTCTGGTCAGCGCCACGTTTTCCTGGTCCGACACGGCCTGGTATGCCGATGTGGTCCTGCCCATGTCCACCTATCTTGAAAGGGAAAGCATCATTGCGGGCAAAAACGGGCTCAAGCCACAGTTCTTTGTGCGCCGGCGCGCCGTGCAGCCCCGCTATAACACCCGCGCCGACTGGGAGATCATCAGCGGTCTTTCCCGTCGGCTCGGTTTGGACGACCTGGCTTTTGACAGCCCCGAGGCGGTCTGGAGCTTCCAGCTGGAAGGCACAGGCCTGACCATAGAGGACTTTGACGCCAAGGGCTTTATCCCGCTCACTGACGATGCCCTGTACATTGATCCGGCCACGTATGCCTTTCCCACCGGGTCAGGCAAGGTCGAGCTGAGCAGCGAAAGCTTCGGCAAGGGCTTTGCCGAAAGCATGGGCGTCAGCATGTTGCCCCCATATGTATCGCCCCAGTCGCCGCCGGAAGGAACCTTCCGCATCACCTTTGGGCGCGTGGCTGTACACACGCAGGGGCACACGGTCAACAATCCCCTGCTGTACGAGCAGGTTCCTGAAAATACGGTGTGGATCAATACCGACAGCGCCAAAAAAGCAGGATTAAAACCTGGCGACCGTGTACGCGTGCTTGATGCCAGGGGCGGCAATATGGGCGAGGCGGGCATCAAGATAACGTCCCTCATCCACCCCGAGGCCATTTTTGTCGTGCATGGTTTTGGACACGATCTGCCGTGCGAAAGCCTGGCCGTGGACAAGGGCATTGCCGACAACAAGTGTCTCAAGGGCGGCCTGGATCTGCAGGATCAGGGCGGCGGCGGCCTGTCGCTGCAAGAACACTTTGTTTCGCTCGAAAAAGTGGGCTAGCCGCGGCGTAACCGTCGGGCAGTCTCAACCATATCCGGTTTGCAAGCTATGGGGGCGTGAACCCCGGAATAGCGGAGGATGTTTATGAGCAAGTATGTCGTCACCCACAACTCTGCGGAATGCATCGGCTGCAAAGCCTGTGAAGTGCAGTGCCGCAGCCTGCATAACGGCGGCGCCGGCGCATTTTTCTGCCGCATTCTTACAGTGGAGCAGAGTGAGCCACGGCCGAGCCTGGGTTTTGTCTATACGTCCTGTTTTCACTGTGAAAATCCCTGGTGCGTCAAGGCCTGCCCCACGGGGGCCATGCGCCGCCGCGAAGACGGCATTGTTTATGTGGAAAAAAAGTTCTGTGTGGGTTGCAAGGCGTGCATCACGGCCTGTCCGTGGGCCGCGCCCCAGTGGAACCCCGATACCGGCAAGGTGGACAAGTGCGACCTGTGCCGTGATCGCATAGACCAGGGGCTGCGCCCGGCCTGCGTGACTACCTGCGCCATGAGCTGTCTGGGCTTTACTGTGCCTTCCGAGGCCAGTCAGGAGCGGCGGCAACATTTTGCGGAACAAATACAGAAACTCCGGCCCACCACACGCTGAATGAAGGACGCCGTCGCCCCGGATGCTTTTGCTGCGCATTCCGGGGAGCGGCGCCCTGGTGTACGAAGGCACGCCGATTCGCCGGAGGACGGTTCGCGGCATGACGCGAACCGGTGAAAGCGAAAAATTGTCAAGGAAGCAAGGTGGCTATCATGGTGCATACAACAGCCGGTCAAGAATATCTTGCCGTACTGCTGCTCATTATCATCACGCTGCTTTTTGGCCTGATCACGCTTTTTGTGGGGCGCTTTTTCCGTATGAGCAGGCCTTATCCGGAAAAGCTTGTGGCCTATGAATCGGGCAACGAGCCTACAGCGGAACCACGAACGCGTTTTTCCATCAAGTTTTACTATGTAGCCATATTGTTCGTTATTATCGATGTGGAGGCCATCTATCTTTATACCTGGGCCGTGGAGTTTGTGCGCCTTGGCAGCCTCGGCATGGTGGAAATGTTCACCTTTATGGCCCTGCTGGTGCTTGGCTACCTGTATGCCTGGAAGAAGGGGGCGTTCCAATGGGTGAAGTAGTCGTAAAGTCCGGGGGATCTGCGCAAAACGGCGGGCAACCCCTTGAGGTCAACAAAGACGGTCTGCGCTTTTTTCCCGGCGCGGGGGCTGTCATCGGGCCGCTCAATGCCCTTGTGAACTGGGGCAGGGCGGGGTCCATCTGGCCCGTGACGTTTGGCCTGGCCTGTTGCGCCATTGAAATGATGGCTACCGGCGCGGCCCACCACGATCTTGACCGTTTCGGCATCATTTTTCGTGCCAGCCCCCGACAGGCAGACTGCATGGTGGTTGCTGGCACTTTGAGCAAAAAAATGGCTCCGGTGCTGCGCCGCGTATATGACCAGATGCCAGAGCCGCGCTACGTGCTCGCCATGGGCAGCTGCGCGTGCAGCGGCGGCCTGTTTCAGTCGTACGCCGTGACTCAGGGCGTGGATCAGATTGTGCCTGTGGATGTTTACGTACCCGGCTGTCCTCCGCGCCCCGAGGCGCTGTTTGACGGCTTTATCCGGCTTCAGGAGATCATCAACAAGGAGCAGATGCGATGGAGTCCTTGGAGATAGCGGACCGCCTGCGCGGGGCTTTTCCTGAAGACGTGCTGGACGTGCGCGAATTTCGGGGGCAGGTGGCGGTTCTTGTGCGGCCCGGCCGCATTCTGGAACTGCTGACCCATCTGCGCGATGTTTTTGACATGCGGCATCTGCAAGCCCTGTGCGGCGTGGATAACAGCCGCAGAAACGAGTCTGGCCTGAGTCCTTTTGAGGTGGTCTACCAGCTTTACTCCATCACCCAGCGGCACGGCATCCGTCTGCGGGCCTTGGTGGATGATCCGGAAGAAGGCATTGATTCGGTCGTGCCGCTCTGGACCGGGGCCAACTGGCTGGAACGTGAAACCTGGGATCTTGTGGGCATACATTTCAAGGGGCATCCGGATTTGCGCCGCATTCTCCTGCCCGATGACTGGCAGGGGCATCCGCTGCGCAAGGACTATCCCGTGAAGCTCCCGTCCCGGGGCCGTGAGGAGTGGCAGGGCCTGACAGCCCTGCGCAAGCGCGCCGCAGAACTGGATGCACTGAGCTGGCAGGGGGGGACAAGGCATGAGTGAGCAGCGCAAAGAGCATGTGGAATGCGCCGTAGCCCACGGCCAGCCCACGGGCAGGCTTTCAGCCGAGGAACTGAGCGGTCTTGAGCAGAGTGATATTGCCTGTGTCAACTGCCTTGACGACAACGATTTTGATGATGCGGATTTTGACGACCGCACCAGCCTGCGCATGGGGCCGCAGCATCCGGCCACGCACGGCGTCTTGCGGGTTGACCTTGAGCTGGAGGGCGAAACCATCGTGCATTGCGACCCGCAGGTCGGCTATCTGCACCGTGGCTTTGAAAAACTGGCGGAAAAGTTCACCTATGCCCAGGCCCTGACGCTTACAGACCGGCTGGACTATATCGCCGCCATGTCCAACAACACGGGCTATTGCCTGGCGGTGGAAAAGCTGCTGGGCATTGAGGCGCCCCTGCGCGCCCGGTACATCCGCACCATTGCCTGCGAAATGTCGCGCATCAGCTCGCATTTGCTGTGGCTTGCCACCCATGCCCTGGATATCGGGGCCATGACGGTATTTCTGTACTGTTTTCGCGAGCGCGAAATGCTGCTCAACCTTTTTGAAGACCTGTGCGGCGCGCGGCTCACCCTGACGTATCCGCGCATCGGCGGTGTGCGGCAGGACGTGACCGGCAGGTTCATGAGCGGGCTTCAGGACTTTGTAAACATTTTCCCCGGCCGCATCGTGGAATACGAAACCCTGCTGGACACCAACCGCATCTGGCTCAAGCGCACCGTGGGCGTGGGCAAGGTCAGCGCGGATGAAGCCCTGTCTCTGGGGCTTACCGGGGCCTGCCTGCGCGGTTCGGGCGTGGATTATGACGTGCGCCGCCATGCACCATATGATGCCTACGCACTGCTGGATTTTGCGGTTCCGCTGGGATCGGACGGCGACATTTATGCCCGCTACCGCTGCCGCATGGAAGAACTGCGCCAGTCCGCACGCATCTTGCAGCAGTGCATCGACGACATGCCCCCCGGACCCACGCTGGCAGAGGATGCCCCGGATCTGCTCATGCCTGTGTCTCGCTGGCACGGCACGCCCGAAACCACGCTTTACGGCAGCGGTCTGCGCTCCGTCATACGTGGCAGAAATATCTACATGTCGGGCGATGTTTTTGTATCTACCGAGGTCCCCAAGGGCGAACTGGGCTTCTACTTCATCTCCAATGGAAGCAGTCGTCCTTACCGCATGCATGTGCGCGCGCCGTCTTTCATACACATCGGAGCGCTGGCGAGCATTGCCAGGGGCGGGCTTATTGCCGACCTGATCGCCAATATCGGAAGCCTGGACGTGGTGCTGGGCGAATCGGACCGTTGAGGCCCCGGCGCGGGCATGCCCGCGTCTGTCCTGCCGCCGAAGGCGGCCTGTAGGCGCAACATGACAAAAGGGTCTGAAACAGGACAAGCCATATGGACATACTGCTTATTCTGCTGCAACTCATCGTGCTCTTCGTGCTTGTGATGCTGCACGTGGCCTATGCCACGTATTGCGAACGCAAGGTCATCGGGCACATCCAGATGCGCCTCGGCCCCATGCGCGTAGGCTGGCACGGCCTTTTGCAACCCATTGCCGACGGCATAAAAAGTTTCTTTAAAGAAGACATTATTCCCGTCGCCGCAGACAGGCCCATTTTTCTGGCGGCCCCCATCATCTGCCTGGTTCCGGCGTTCGCTTCGCTTGCCATTCTGCCCTGGGCCGAGGGTTGGGCCATTACCGATGTGAACATCGGCCTGCTTTTCGTCTTTGCCATGAGCTCCATAGGCGCTTACGGCGTGGTGCTGGCGGGTTGGGCTTCCAACTCCAAATACAGTTTTCTTGGCGGGTTGCGCGCTTCGGCTCAGGTGATCAGCTATGAAATAGCCATGGGGCTGAGCCTTGTTGGGGTCATGCTGCTTTCCGGCTCGCTGAACCTCGGCGACATTGTGCAGGCCCAGGGCGACGGCTTTTTCGGCATGTTCATTTTTCGTCAGATCATCGGCTTTTTTGTGTTCTGCGTCGCCATGCTGGCCGAAACAAACCGGGTTCCCTTTGACCTGCCCGAGGCGGAAACAGAACTTGTTTCCGGCTATTCCACCGAATACAGCGGCATGCGTTATGCGCTTTTTTTCATGGCCGAGTATACCTCCATGTTTGTTATGGCAACCGTGGGGACCATATGTTTTCTCGGCGGCTGGAACGGGCCGGTGGATCTGCCGTTTTTTCCGCCTTTCTGGCTGCTTATCAAGGTCTATTTGATCATGTTCGTTTTTTTCTGGCTGCGCGCCACACTGCCGCGCTACCGCTACGACCAGCTGATGTCTCTGGGCTGGAAGGTGCTTATTCCCCTGGCGCTGCTCAATATTGTGCTGACGGCCATTGGAAAGGCCGTGTTCGGCTAGAGCGGTTCGCCAATGAAGTGGGTGGGCCGCGCTGCAAGGATTTGCCTGCAAGTCTTTGCCGCGAAACGGGACTAGGGAGCTTTGCTCACCGTTACGCAACGGTCTCAAGTGTTGATTGCTCTGAGGGCTTCGGCCTGGTGCATAATGGAATTCATGAAGGGTTCTGCTTTGGAGGCCACTGATGCAAGTACAGTACAAACCGCGCCGCAACTGGCTGCAAACATTGCTGCAAACCGAGATTGTCCAGGGTTTGGCGCTCACGTTGCGGCATATGTTCCGCAAGCCGGTAACGCAGCAGTATCCGGACGAAAAACCGCTGGTGGCGGCGGGTTTTCGCGGCCGTCATGCCCTGGTGCGCGATGCGGAAAGCGGCGGCAGCCGCTGCGTGGCCTGTATGCGCTGCGCCCGCGTGTGTCCCTCGCACTGCATTCGTATCCGCAGCCACAGGGAAGAGGACGGCAGCCGCAAGGTGGATGCCTATGTCATTGACGCCCTGCGGTGTATCTACTGCGGCTACTGCGCCGAAGTCTGCCCGGTCAACGCCATTGTGCTGACCGAGATTTACGCCTATGCGGGCCGCACACGGCAGGAATTTGTCTTTGATGAGGCGCATCTTTTGCGCAACTGGGACGAATTTGCCGCGGAAAAGGGCAATCTGGAAGGGTATGTGAACCCGTTGAGCCGTCCGCGCAATGCGTTGCAGCGTTTTTTGCCGGCCGCCAAACGCCAGGAGCGCGTGAGCGCGGAATGGAGCGGCCAGGAGCAGTGGGTGGGGCAAAACTGGCTGGAGGCCCATGCCCATGATGAGACAACGGTACGCGGCACTGCCGGCAGGCAAAAAGCTGCCGTAACGGGGCTGGCAACGGCCGCTTCGGCGGACACGGCGGAATAGGGCAAAACCGCCCGCAAGACCGGGCTGTTTTGCAGGGTCATGCAGCTTGAACAGGGCAGAACTGCCGGAAAAGCATGCGCAAGTCCACTCCGGGAGGTGGAAGACGTGTTTGGCGAAATTTTCTTTCTTTACTGCGCCGTTGTCATCATTGTATGCGGCATCCTGTCCATCAGGCTGCGCAATCCGGTGCATTGCGTACTGCTGGTGCTGCTGCTGTTTGTCCATATGGCCGCCGTCTATCTGACCCTTCAGGCCGAATTTCTGGCGGCGGTGCAGATTGTGGTTTACGCCGGGGCCGTGCTTGTCATGTATCTTTTTGTGGTTTTTCTGGTGAACTTCAAGCGCGAGATGCGCCTGCCCGCCCTCGTGCCGCACCCCTGGGTGGGTTACGCCATCGGCGCGGCCTTATGCGGCATGCTGTTATGGGGCCTGCGCTTTTTCAGGGCCGGCGGCAAGGATGTGTGGCCCTACGAGATACTGCGGGAGGCGACCCACACCAAGGCGTTGCAGGTATATCTTGCCGTCACTGCGCACTGTCAGCACCATATGGTCCGCTTCTGTGGGCAGCACTTCCACCTGTGTGGTTTGCGGCAGATCTACCTCAAGCCCCTGGCTCATCATGGGGGTGGCTACCATAAAGATGATAAGCAGCACCAGCATGACGTCCACAAAGGGCGTGACGTTGATTTCCGAAACGAATTTGTTGCCGTTGCCGACACTGGCGCCCATGTTACATCTCCGTTGTGCCCGTGCGCTGCACGGGACGGTGGGCGTTGAGTTCGCGCTGTACGCGGTTCAGAAAAACGCCCGCGAAATTCACAAGCAGGGTGTCCACCTGCGAAAGCTTGCCCATAAAAATGTTGAAGCCGATGGTGGCGGGAACGGCAACGGCCAGACCGATGGCGGTCGCCACCAAGGCTTCAGAAATGCCCGGGGCCACCGTCGCCAGCGAGGCGGACTTGAGCATGCCGATGGAGTGGAAGGAGCTCATGATGCCCCAGACAGTGCCGAAAAGACCGATAAAGGGCGCGGTGTTGGCCGTGGTAGCCAGAAGGGAGAGCGAACGCTGCAAGCGTGCCAGTTCGCTGCCCACACCCTGGCGCAGCGCGCGGCGAACGTTGTCCACCACCACTTCGCTGCTGTTGCCAAGCTCTTTGGAACGGTTAAATTCCAGTACGCCCTGATGGGCGATGTAATAAAGGGGTGAAGACGGGTCGGACCCCAGAGACTGCACGGCTTCGCGCAGGTTGGGGGCCTTCTCGAATCCGGTGGTGCCTTCAAGGGCCTTGTTGTTGGCGGCGCTGAGGGCAAAAAACTTTTGAATCATCAGGCCCCAGCTGGTGATGGACATGACCACCAGAAGCGCCAGCACTGCCTTGGCTACCAGGCTTGCCTGGGCAATCATTGAAAAAAAGCTGAATTCCATAAGGTTCTCCATAAGTGCGCAGCAGCCTTGGTTTTCACAAATCGCCGCAAGTAGTGCCGGAACGCAGGGCGCAAAAAAGCGCCGGCCATGACGGCAGCACCGCCACAGTCGCATAAGGCTCTGGGGCGGAGAATGCAACGAGTGGGGCAAATTTTCAAGATTTTTTTTAGACCTTTTACTCCGGAACCGCTTTGGACGGGGATTTTTTCGCCCGCTGGAGCGGAATGCACCCGCCAGGGATTTTCGGCAAGTCCAGCCGTTTGCTTTAGCCCGGTTTTTCCTGCAGCGGCCGCACGGTTCACGAAAATTTCCGATTCATGGCAAGGGGTTTGGCGCGTCTGCCCACGCAATCCTGCCGTTACGCGATTGGCGCAGTTGGGAATGCCGGTTTATCTGCGCTGCCGCGCGGCCCGCCTGCATGTTTTCCTGTCCGTGGCAGAACGCCCTGCCGCACGGTGGGGCGCGTCTTGCC
>NZ_JBAIYR010000014.1:0-21672 GCF_036763145.1 Desulfovibrio sp. 1188_IL3213
TCGGCCTGTTTTAAAATCGCCAAGATTTGACTGTCCGTGAAGCGTGACTTTTTCATTGTAAAATCTCCAGATTGCTTATTCTCGGAAATTCTACTTTGAAATGCTACTTTTTTCTGGGGGGATTACCCTGGTTCAGGCTATCTTTGCCCCGTCAATCCTTAATGAAATGGCAGGCAATGGACGCGAAACAAAGATCAAAGACAACCCGCTGAACGAGAATTGGGCAGCATTCAAGGATTTGTGGGAGCGGATAAACAAGCGATATGCTTATACTGTGGAATTCAACGGCGACGAACTCATTAGGAAGTCCATATTCGCCATCGATGGGGAGTTGAAGGTCGCCCGTCTATCCTACACCCTTACCAAAGGCTCACAGGAAGGCACGGACTTCAATATTGAACGTACTGAAACCAAAAAACTCGGACGGGCGCACGGCGGCCTCGCAGCCTATGACATTATCGGCAAGATAGCCGGAGGCACAAGTCTTACACGCCGTACGGTCACAGCTATTCTTGAGGGCATAAAAAAGGAGCTGCTCTGGCTGTTCTGCGATAACCCCGAAGAATTTATCGCCAAGGTTGTTGTTATTATCAACAGACAGAAAGCCTCCGTCGTCGTGGATCATATCACCTATGCCCCAAGTGCCGAGGAGCCCTATTCTCAGGAAATATTCAGTATGAGCCGAGCCTCAGATGAGTACGCCAAGGCGTTCAAGGCGAAACACGCCATACAAGATTATATTTTCACCGATGGCTCAACGGCCAACAGCGTCGAACGGCGCTTTGCTGAGGACTTGGACGTTGCCGATGAAGTGATCGTCTACGCCAAATTGCCGAGAGGACCCCGAGGGTTCTACATCCCAACGCCCGTCGGCAAATACTCCCCGGACTGGGCAATTTCGTTCAAAAAGGGGACTGTGAAGCACATCTTCTTTATTGCCGGAACCAAAGGCACAATGGACAGCCTCGAACTGCGCCCGATAGAGCAAGCGAAAATATCCTGCGCCAAGAAGCTGTTTAATGAAATAAGTACCTCTGCCGTGAAGTACCATGAAGTGGACAGCTACCAGGGCTTGCTGACAGTGATGGAAACACTATGAAGAACGGTACCATCCTGAATTATTAGGGTATTAATAATCAACCGGTAAACCCCAGGCTTTGCCTGGGGACTCCCAAAGTTTGACTTTGCCAGAAATATAAAAACCTCCAGTAACGAACCGCTCAAAGTTCAATGCAGGAGGCTTTTGCTGGAAAATGAAACTTTAGCTCACTCAACTTGGGTGTGCAAGTACCATGCGATATGGATTCCAAAATATCGAAAGAAGTGACTTTTTGATGGGTTACGCACAAGGCTTGGTGAAGTATTCCATGAGCTTGCGCGGCAGAAGGCCTGAGCCTGTACGGCGGCTGGAATTATAACAATTTCGGCCTCTCCGCTGATGTGGGCTTCACTGGCAACTATAACAAGTTGGAGCAGGACTTGCCCGCTTCCATGCAAATGGGCAACCTCAAGGCTGACGTTACCAGTAACGCGTGGAAAGCGGGGCCCAAGGCCGAATACAAGTGGGAAACTCCGATGCTGGACATCATTCCGCACGTCGGAGTGCGCTATCTCGGCCTGACCACAGACGAATACAGCGTGAAGAGCGGCGGTACGGTCTTCAAGGTGGATTAGGACTTCCAGTCCACCTGGACCTTCCCAGTGGGCGTGATCTTCAGCAAGGCCATCCAGAGCGATTCGGGCTGGAACTTCAGGCCACAAGTGGAGTTGGGCGTCATTCCCGCCGCTGGCGATGTAAAGGCTACATCCCGCGCCCGTGTGCCGGCTTTCGGCGCGGAAGCGGAAATGAAAATGTAGGTGGTGGACTACGTCACCTTTGTCGGCGGCGTGGGCTTTGAAGTGGGCAAGGACAATCTGTCCCTGGGCCTCAATTACAACATTCAAGCTTCGGATCACCGCACCGGGCACAGCGTATTCGGCACAGTTAGGTACGAGTTTTAGAAAAATGAGCACGGGCCGGACAATTCCGGCCCGTGCTACATGAAATTTCCAAGCCAATATTGCATGTCATGATGGAATCGCGTAGGTTGTATTTTCTTTATATATCAACATCAAAGGGTAGCGTATTATGCTCCATATGATCGGCTTAGCCTTGGGTGCAATCATTTTTATTGGGCTGGCTGTGGCGTGTCTTCCATACGCACTGGGTGCAGCGGCCATTGGTATCGCCATCTGGTTGACATTTTCATATTGGAAAATCGCCATTCCTGTCTGGATAGGGCTCGTGGCATTAGGATTCTACGCGCATAACGAGAACAAGAAGAAAGTTAAAGAATGGAAAGAAAAAAACTCAACCCCAAAACAACTATGGGAAGTAGATGCTGCCATTGATTACATTACGCAAAGCATGATTGTTGATTCAAATGAAAAAAATAATTACAAGTTTATATCCGGTGGAGAAAATAAAATTCCTTATGGACGAGTAAATGCTTTTTTGAATTTTTTCAATTTATCTATTAATGACACTGAAGTTTTTTACTACTCTGCAATTCCAAGTAAAGACAATAAGGAGCTGCGAGAATACGGCACACTTATTACGCGCAATGGGATACATATTAGCTATCAGTTGGATAGCAAAGACCATGATGGGATATACAAATCAGAGAATATATATATTCCATTTGCTGGCGTAGTGAAGACGGAAAAAAATAAGGACAGTATTAAAATATCAATAATAAAAGATGAGTGTGAAGTTGAAGAAGATATAAAAATTCTTAATGCTAACACTACACTAACTCAAGATTCCCTTTGCATGATGTTATCAAGTATTGTTGATACTGGACTTTCAAAAACTCTTTATGATAAAAATATTATAAATAATGACTCTGAATCCTGCGATGAAAAAGATGATGCAGACAAGTACCTTGCAAGAGAGCAAAATATTTCAGATGCAAAGCGTGTTGCCGACCTATCCGGGATTGCAGGAGCGAATGTAAACTTTAATGAAACCTATTCAGAAACAAAAGGATTTATGAATGGCGAACGCGGGCACGGATATGCTGGCGAATACGTCAATAATACATTTGACAGACTTATGCAAAAAGATGTTATCAATGCCGGGCAACAGCTTGATGAGCATGGTCGGCAGTTCAAGCATGGCGCAGACAGGATTGTCAATGGTGAGGCTATTCAGACAAAGTATTACAAAACGGCTAAAGAAAGTATAGGCGCCGCTTTTCAACATAAGCAAGCAATCTACTTGAATTCAGATGGAAGTATGATGCCCATCGAAGTTCCTCGCGATCAATATAGCGAAGCTTTGACGATTATGCAGAAGCGCATTGACAGCGGACAGGTTCCCAATGCAGAACCTGGGACGCCTGCTCAAAATTTCGTAAAAAAAGGTTGGTTTACCTATAGCCAAACATGCAATGTATGTAAGGCTGGAACATTGGAAAGCCTTAGCGTCGATATAACAAGTGGTATTATTTCTTCATCATGCGTTGGCAGCATATCCGGCCTCATGGTATTTGCCGCATGCATTTGGAATGGGAAAAACATCAAGGAAGCGGCCCAGATCAGCCTTGGTGCCACGCTCAAAACCATGGGAAAAAGCGTTCTCATTTATACGTTGACGATGCAGCTTTCACGCGATCAATTTGCAAATTTATTTGTCAAAAAATCTACCAAAGATGGCATTGCTGCCGGTTTTGAAGGAATAGCCAACCCAGTGGCTAGACTCAGCAACAGCCTTGCAAAGCAAATTAGCCAATCAGCCCTGGCTAAAACTTCAGTCGGAGAAGGTTTGGGCCTGAGAGCGGTCACTGGCCGGGCCATTATTTCTGGCACCATTATCGGGGTTGTCGTATTTGGTCCTGATCTGGTAAGAACCATGCGCGGAAGAATTTCAAAAATGCAATTGCTAAAAAACTCCGCAGTGGGTGCAAGCTCACTGGCTGGCGCGGCTGTTGGGCAAGCTCTAATACCAATCCCTGTGCTGGGGGCTATGGTCGGCGCTGTTGTTTCTGGCTTTGTCAGCAAAAAAACTCTCGATAACTTTATTGATGACGATGCAGTTGCAATGTTTCAAATTTTTAAAGAAGAATTTCTCGAATGCACAATGTGTATGGCTTTGTCAAAACATGAATTTGATGCTGTTGTTGAGAAAACAATTTGCAATGAAAAATTGCAAACAATACTTCAAGATATGTACCAGAGCGGCCTAGAGCGCCAGTTTGCGTATGAGTTTATTGATGCCACAGTTTGTGAAGTGTTGAAAAACCGCAAACATGTGAGCATTAAAATGGTTGACGAGGGCTACTTGGCCTACGGTGAAGAAGCTCTACAAGCCGCATAGCACGCTGCTCTTACTTGGCACAAACTCCGCTGAGGAACAACCTGTGCCCATCAAACTCGACCAGTCCGCCACTGCCTCGCGCAAGGCGCTTGCCCTGTTCGGCCTGTTGCTGTTCGGACGCCGAGCCTATTCGCTGAAGCAGTTAGCGGAATCCCTTGGCTGTTCCCGGCAAACCGTGCTGCGGCTTATGGAAGAGGTAGTACATACCAATATCTGCCGCATCAAATCGTGGAAGGAAGGCGGGCAGAACTGGTTGCCGTCAAAGAGGGCAAATACCCTTGGCGGGACGTGGAGCCGCGCATTCTGGAACGCCTTGCGGCAGTGGATGCGCTGCGAGAAAACGCGCCTTTCACCGGCGCATACGATACCGCCTTTGCGGAGTCTTGTGTGCTGACCTGCTATGGCGGCGACAAAGCGCCTGCGGCAGCCTCGACCTATGCCACACGCTTTGCAGAAGGCTTTTCCGTCCCAACCATACAGTGGACGCCATCCAGGCCAAACTGGACGCCACTGAGCGAAAACATGGCGTCAAAGTCCTGTACGCCATTGAATCGGGCAGTCGGGGCTGGGGTTTTGCTTCCGAAGACTCCGATTTTGACGTGCGCTTCATCTATGTCCATAAGCCGGAATGGTATCTCGGCGTCGCTCCGGAAGAAAAGCGCGATGTGCTGGAACTAGTGTCTCGCGGTTTCAATTTGAAAGCGCAACACCTTTTGTTTGGACGTTAGCCGAATCCAGAAAAGCTGCATAGGGAGTCTTGAACCCCAGACATTTTCTTGGTCTCTCCAGCTATGGTGGCACATGGCCGCGATAATCTCATCCTGTATAACCTCTTCAAGGTTCACGCCCTTGGGGAAATGCAGACGCAAAAGGCCGTTCATGCAATATTCAAGCTAGACTGCATTTTTAAAAAAATTCAGATATATATTACTACTGAAATATAGCACGCGAGTGCTTGAAAATTAATAAGTTGATCCCGGTGCGGTTGTCCGTCCGGGATTTATTATTGTAAGGAGGTAAAAATGACCCCATATCAATCAGAAAACATCACTGAATTGGCCAAGGCACTGCTTAATGTACAACGAACAGTGCAGCCCATTGCCAAGGATGCTGAAAACCCATTTACAAAAAGCTGGTACGCCAGCCTGAACAGCGTCATGGACGCCTGCCGGGATGCGCTCATCTCGAATGGTATCTGGCTGTGTCAGTATCCTGTGCCCGTGGAGCAGCCAAACTCTCTGGGGTTGGTTACCAAGTTGACGCATGCAGAGTCTGGCCAGTGGCAAAGTTCCCTTGCTGTTGTTCCCCTGCCCAAGGCTGATCCACAAGGTATGGGATCGGCCATGACCTATTGCAGGAGATACGCTCTGACCGCCATGCTGGGTATGGTCACGGAGGATGACGACGGCGAAGGGGCTAAAAATGGCAAGAGATCGTCCACACGTCCCAAACTGCCCGTAAACAGCCCGGAGACTCGAAAAGCATCTCTACCCGACCCGTCCCCCATAAACAACATTTCAGTCCCCTCAAATAGCCCGTCAGCAGCACTCGATAATCTCCCTCAGCTGGAAGGTATCGCCTACCAGCAGGTGACGGCTCAGGACGGACGCCCCTGCATCATTGCCACCGGCAACACACAGGCCAAGAAAGAACTGCTCATGGGAGCGGGCTTTCGCTGGAATGCACAACGCAAGCTGTGGTGGAAGTATGCCCATGCTGCATAACGAAAAGAACCATAAAAAACACAAATGAGAGGGCTGCCTTTGGGTGGCCCTCTTGTTTTTCAGGAGATGCAATCATGGAACACACTAACCGCACGGAGGGTTTGCGAAAGTTAATCAGACAAGGGCTGCAAACTGTTTCCCAGCAAAACACCGCCGCCCATTTGGGTGACCGCTCCACCTATGTGGGCATGAGTGACATTGGTCAGCACTGGGAATGTCCTCGTGCCGCTTTGGCCCGCAAGGTGCTTCCCGCTACTGACAGTCTGGAGCGTCTGCTGACCTTACAGCGGGGGCACTGGTTTGAATCAGGAGTTGGACAGGCGCTGGCGTCGCTGAGCCTGCATGTTTTGCCCCAGCTTGAAATAAACTGGCAGCATCAGGGCGTGCCCATCAAGGCTCATCTTGACTTCGTGCTCCTCTGGGGTGCGCCCGTAAACGCCATACGGATCCTTGAGGTCAAAAGCACGGACAAGCTACCCAACACGCCGCACGATTCTCATCTACTGCAATTACATGGACAGATCGGTCTGTTGTCCATGGCCTGGGACAAGCCTGTCTTTAGCCTTCGGGCGGCGGACGGTACGCTTTTGCATGACAAGCTGACCTTTCCCCAACTCTGTCATGCCCATTTGGGACTCAAACTGCCCACATGTGCTGATGCAGCGAGCCTGGAAGCCTGGCTGCTCTGCCTTTCCATGAAGGAGATAAAGACGTTCGGCCCCTATGGCTTCAACCAAGCTATGCTGGATACGGCTCTCGACCATGCGACTCAACTTTGGGGCGACCTCACGGCCTACCGTGCCGGGAACGTGTCCCTTTCGCAGGTGGACTGCGCCCAAGGATTTTACCCACTGTGCTCATACTGCGAATACAACAGCGATTGCCCTAAGTTTCCACAGGGTACACACCTACCACAATGGGAACCTGCTCTGGACAAGCTGGCTGTTCTCAAAAAACAGCGAATCACTTTGGATGCTGAAATTAAGGAGATGGAAGCCGTACTCAAGCTGGTGCATCGGCAGGCTGGCACTCGTGACTGGGTGAATGCTGCGAACTACCGTTTCCGTATGTCAGTGGCTACAGGCCGAACCACATTGGACAAAAATGCATTACGGGAAGAACTGTCCGATATCTTTCGTTTTGAATCTCTGGGTGACATTGACGTGGACGCCCTGTTGGCCCGCTGCGAGCGCACTGGCGAGCCTTTTGAGAAGCTGAGCGTCTCACCCATAAACTGAACTTCGCAAGGCTATCGCGAGGTATTATTCTGACGTTGCCCTGTGTCTAACTGGCATACCTACCATCGTTGCAAACAGGCGAGTAAATGGCATTCCTTGTGTATTTTCATATGTTACAGCATACTGCTTTAGTCATAACGCACGAGGTCTTCATGAACATATCTCCCTTTGCCGCTTTGGACGCACTCAAAGCCAAGCTGGACGCAAATCGCCCTTTACCGCCTCACATCGTTTCGCACCTGCATGAGGACATACGCATACGCTTTACCTATCATTCAAATGCGATAGAAGGAAACACCCTCACCATTTACGAAACCAAGGCTGTATTGGAGGATGGAATTACGATTGGTGGTAAAAGCATGCGAGAGCATCTGGAAATCATCGATCATAGCCACGCTATTGAGTACCTTGAAGCGCTTGTACAAAAAAATGAGCCTCTGAGTGAACGTGTTCTCAAAGAGATACACAATATCATCATGCGTAACGTTGACACTGCCAACGCGGGAAAATACCGCGAGGTGAACGTTATCATTACTGGTGCGAACCACGTTCCACCTTCAGCCACCCAGTTGCCTGAAAAAATGGAAGCTTTCTTTCGTTGGTATGAGACAGCGCGGGAATCTTTGCATCCCGTGGAGCTGGCGGCCCGCGTCCATGCAGATTTTGTAAACATCCATCCCTTCAAAGATGGTAATGGTAGGACAGCCAGACTGATTATGAATCTGGAATTGATGAAAGCGGGATTTCCCACAGTCATCATTCCGGTGGAGTCCCGACCTGAATATTACAAAAATCTCGATATTGCGGCCACTCAAGGAGATTACAGCCCCTTTACGGCTCAAGTGGCGGATCTGACCGCCAAGAGTTTTGAACCCTATTGGCGGTTGCTCGAAAGCTGACGCTCAAAAGGTTCGCACATATCTCTTAGTTTTTCACTATATACACACGCAAGAGCCTCCCTTTCAAGGGAGGCTCTTGGCGTTTAAAGGAGTAGAGTATGAATGTTTCCAATGAACTTGGTAGCCTTCAACCCACCGACCTTGATGCTGGACAGGTTTTCAGCGGCAAGCCCTCGGGCACCTTGGTCAGGGGTTACGCGACTCCATCGGCCTACACTCCAGCTATTGATCCTGGCTATGTCTTTCACGAATCCAGCCGCGATATGGTGGTCTGGTTTCTCAGTTTGCGGGAACCGCTCTATGTCTTTGGCCCCAGTGGATGTGGAAAAACGAGCTGCATCAAGCAACTGGCGGCCCGTCTCAACTATCCCGTTTTTGAAGTGACCGGACACGGAAGACTGGAGTTTGCCGATCTGGTGGGGCACCTGACGGTCAAGGACGGCAACATGGCCTTTGAATACGGCCCTCTTGCTCTTGCCATGCGGTACGGAGGAATCTTTCTCGTAAACGAGATCGATATCACTCCACCCGAAGTGGCCGCAGGCCTGCATGGCATTCTTGACGGCTCCCCCTTGTGCATCGCGGAGAACGGCGGAGAATTGATCAATCCACACCCCATGTTCCGTTTTGTCGCGACTGCCAACACCAATGGTGGCGGAGATGAGAGCGGTCTGTATCAAGGTACTCAACGACAAAATTTGGCATTTTCCGATCGTTTTATCCTTTGTGAAATGGGCTATCCAGATGCAAAAATAGAAATAGCATTGCTCAGACAACGGTTTCCGTCTCTGCCTGACAAGTTGTGCGGTACTATGGTGGAGTATGCCAATGAAGTCCGCAAACTGTTCATGGGCGATGCTTCCACCAGCAATCTGGCAAACACCATTGAGATCACCTTCTCCACCCGCAGTTTGCTGCGCTGGGGAGATCTGACCGTACGGTTCCAACCTTTGGCCCATCAAGGTATTCAGCCCGTTACCTATGCCCTTGATCGGGCGCTGGGCTATCGAGCCAGCCGCGAAACTCGTGCCATGCTGCACGAACTGGCCCAACGTATGTTCCCACAGCATACCGACGCGGACATCAAGGCAATGGACTCTGAACCAGGAGAGGACCTCCTGCAAGGAGACACAGCCCTGCGCTTTATGAAGGGCCGCTTGCGCTATGCTCCCACGGCTTCGCAGCCACGTCTCTATTTGCAGGTGGATTATAACGTGCCCGGCCAAAAACAGTCCGGTAAATTCTGGGCTGGTGAGGCCCGTACTGAAGGACTCATGCTTCAATGGGGCAAGCAAGGTACACCTGGACAACAAAAATTCATCCCTGCTGAACAGTGTGAAAACAGCAATGTAGTGCTGGAACTAGAATACCGTACTGCCAAAAAACTCAAAGAGGGCTACGCCCTTATTCCTGCCAAAAGTTCATTATAGGAGAACATCATGACACACGTTCTTTCAGACATCCGCATTCTGGACAACCTGTTAGCCCTCAACCTCAACGTCAGTCTGTGGTCGGCCCGCCGTAAAATGAGCCAGGAAGACCTGGGGGGTGCGGAGCTGCCGCCCGATGACCTGGCCTCTCTCGGATCCAAGCGCATTGCCGACCCGGAAAACCTCAAAATATTCGGCACGCTCAAGGCCCGTGCCTTCAACTACCTTGACAGGCACGGTGTGCGCTTCATGTCCGGCTGGGCCATCCCCGAAGAAAAGGCCGGGGAAATCGTACAGGAGCTGCTTCGTATCCGTAGCGATTTTCAGAAAGAAAAGGAGGCCTTTCTGGCTGGCTATGACCAGAACGTCCAGGCCTGGATTGAGAAACATCACCAGTGGGGTGAAATTATCCGTAATTCCACAGTAGGGCCGGACTATGTGCGAAATCGCATGGATTTTCGCTGGCAGTTGTATAAGGTGGCCCCGCTTGAGCAACATAATGATAATACCGCTGTACTGGAAGCAGGCCTGGCTGAGGAAGTACAAGGCCTGGGTGGCACGCTCTTTGGAGAAGTGGCCAAGTCTGCCGAAGATATCTGGCGCAGGGTGTATCATGGCAGGACAGAAGTGACCCATAAGGCTCTTTCTCCATTACGGACCCTGTATGCCAAGCTGACGGGCTTGTCCTTTGTCGAGCCGCATGTGGCCCCGGTGGCTGACATCGTGCAGGCAGCACTGTTGCGCATGCCCAAGAAGGGCAACATTACCGGACCAGATTTGCTCTTGCTGCAGGGGCTGGTTTGTCTGCTCAAAGACAGTTCGGCTCTTGTTGGGCACGCGCAGAAGATTATTGAAGGCTACGAGCCGAACTTTGTGCTGGATGCTCTCCTGGCTGGCCCAGGCAGCATACCTGAGATTGATGGCTTCACAGCGCAGTTGGATAGTTCCCTTGATGAGGATGACATGCCTGTATTGCCAGACATCGCCGTGGGAGACAGCACATTACCGCATCCTTCCATCCCAAGCCTGGGGCTGTGGTGACGCCATGATACGCTCCAAAGACATTCTCAACTGTCTGCCTCTGCTGGCGTCCGTGCTGGGTGACCAATACGGGGTGCAGGTACGTATCGGAGGCAGGGAGGCCTGCACCAATGGCAAAATCATTCATTTGCCTTCATTGCCTATGGATTGCGAGCCGGAAACGTTGGCGCTTGCCAAGGGTTTTTGCGACCACGAGGCGGCTCATATACGACACACGGATTTCGGTGTGTTGAACGCTGCCAATCTTGATCCTGTAACCTTCAACCTTTTCAATTGCCTTGAAGACTGGAGAGTCGAAAAAAAGCTGTCTGCCATTTTTCCTGGATGTCGGCAAAACCTGAACTGGTTGATACGACGATTCTTTGTAGAACAGGCACAGCCAAGGGCCGGAGGTGATCCTCCGGCCCTTGCTGTTTTGGACTATGTGCTGTTGACCGTGCGCTCTTGGGACGTGGATGCGGTCAACAGGATCCGATTGCATGCTGCCGCAATTCTGCGGAAGCAATTCCCTGGCCTCAAGGAAACGCTGGATGCCATTTTGGTCAAAGTGCGTATCCATTGCCCTGACACGGCTGCCGCCATTGCTTACGCCCGGCAATTGTCCCAGAGCATCCAGCAGTGGGAACCACAACAACAGGCGAAAAACGACGAAAGCCCGGCGCAAAATGACGGAAAAAAGGGCGATGGGCACGAAATCCCACGCAAAGGCCATGCATCCGGTACGGATACATCCATAAGGGACAACGCTGATCACAGCGATTCCGCTTCACAAGGGGATGGGATTGATCTGCCTGCTTGTGCATCTCAAGCGCAGCCCTTCGTACTCGCTGGAAGGGCCAAGAAGCAACTGACGGCTTTGCTGCATGCCGAAGCTCAAGACCTGCCGCAAAACCTTGGTGAGCTTCTGTCGGCAACACTCACCAGCCAGTTGGCGGAATCATCAGCCGAATCCTTTACTGTGGCAGTAGAAGGTTTTCGGCAGACTGGAGCATTACCAGAGGAGCAAAAGTTGCAAGCACTTCAGGCCAGCATTGCTTTGCGCACGCGCCTTCAGGGGCTTTTGCAAGCCCGGACACAAAGGCGGTGCTGCATCGGACGGCGTGGAGTTTTGCACCCTGGTTCACTGTACCGTTTGCAGGTCGGAAACCCCAGTGTCTTCCAAAAAGAATCCGTGCATCAGGGGCTTAACACGGCTGTTCATATCCTGCTGGACGTGAGCGGTAGCATGTCAGGCGCTCCCATCTATCTTGCCAAACAGGCCTGCTTTGCGGTGGCCAAGGCTCTGGAAAACATCCAGGGTGTGAATCCTGCGGTTACAGCCTTTCCGGCGTTGGCAGGCACCAGCTCTGTCTTCCCCGTCATGCGGCATGGGCAAAAGGTACCGGACTGTTTCAACATCAGTGCTTCCGGTGGTACGCCATTGGCCGAAGCCCTGTGGTGGGTTCTGCAAACCATGTTGCCTCTCAAGGAACAGCGTAAAATCATTTTGATTATCACCGACGGCGTACCTGATCGGCCCCAAGCCGCCGTAAAAACGCTGCATGTGGTTCAAAGTCTGGGCTTTGAGGTCTATGGAGTCGGCATCCAGAGCGACCACATCGCCCTACTCTTGCCGCAGACCAACCGGATCATCAATGACCTGCCTGACCTGGCTCCGGCCATGTTTGGGTTGCTGCAACAGGCGTTACTGAAAGGAGGGAAAAATGAGTAAAGCCGATTGCGGCCTTGATGCTACAACATGGCTGGTCATTGTCATTGCGGTGCTCAAAGCTGTAAAAACTATTTGGGATGAAGTGAAAGACTGAATACTATAAAACAGCGGTGGGAGTGGGATGAAATATTGCTCCCGCCGCTGACGTGATGTTCTACTTTACCGTTAAAACAGACATTTTTTCTATGCACTCTTTCGTTGTTTTTAGCCATCTTTTTAATGTTAAATTGTCTTTATCAGAAATAAATGGATTGTTAGATTTTTTAAAAATCCTAATATTATCAAGTTTAGAGTAGGTCTCTGTAAATCTAAAGTTTTTAACAGTAGTTTCAATGTTTTCTTCTGGGGAAGCCATAGTGTCATACATAAGGAGGCCGATACAGCGTGCCGCATTAGAGTTAGAGTGAAATTCATCTTGAACTAGACATTTACGCATACGGATGAATTCAGCCACCTTGCTCGTCGGCCTAGGCTCTCCATCAACGGTTTGTTCTACGGCAAAGCATGTCATCTCGTAATCAAGTTGAAAAAATTTTATCTTATTTTCAAAATTATCATCGTGATATTTATAACTAACCTGTGGATGAAAATCTTTGTTTTTCATTTCCTCTACGTAAGATTCTCCTCCTGTAAAGATACTGCCGCTGAAAAGCCTGTAAGTAGTCACGCGGGCTCTTTGTTCTTGGTTGTTGCAGAAAGGAAGAGGTGGCAGAGGCATCGAATTGTTTTTAATAAAAAAATTAATAATATCGACGGAAGTGCATATATTATCAATATCCCATAAATAATAACCAAATCTGATAGAAAAGACATATAACTTTATAGCTGCTTGAAACTCATCAACACTTAAATTCTCTAATGGAAAGGATGACTTTCCGTCATGAATCTTGCAAGCTACTGCATTAATTATGCATCTAAGTGTGTAGCTATCCTCCTCGATATAATTAGATAGGATATCTAGACTGTCTTTGCTATGAGAAATCCAATCACTATAATTTTTATGTATACACTTTGCGGTGTATACATATTTCCAATAATCGCCGGCGAGAAGATTGCGAACCTCAATCTCTTCTGAGATTTTAAATTTTTTGTTGTTCATCCTATAGTTCGCAACGTCCTCTTCTGGAATAGCTTCTAACACTTTTTTGAAGTTTTTAGGCATCTTTATTCTTTCCAGTAATTTTTGTAGAAGAACTATTCAAGATAGAATCTGCTACATTAGCAGCACGTTTCATAGCCTCATCCGCTAGATGGGCGTACCTCTGGGTCATTTGTGGGCTGGAGTGCGTCAACAATTTCTGTAGGGTATATAAGTCAACCTTCCCGCTGGATGCAAGAAATGACGCATAAGCATGACGCAACCCATGAAGAGGGCGAAAATCTTCTGGCAACCCTGCGTTTTTTTTAACCCTCCGCGCAATTCGGCGAAAATCTGTCCTTTGTTCTCCATTTTTTCCAGGAAAAACAAACACACTATTTGTACGGCTGATATTAAGCAAGATTGAGTGGGCAGCATCACTCATTGGAATGTACTCAGTCGTTCCTTTCTTGGCAGACTCGCCACGCAACGTGATAATTTTTCTTTCAAAGTCACAGTCGTCCCATCGCAGTGCGAGAAGTGCTCCTTTACGCATGCCAGTCACCATCGCCAGTCGGATTAATGCCGCTGCATCTTGATCGGGTTCCGCATCAAGAGCTTCAAGTAGTTTGCCTAATTGTTCCTCCGTAAGAGCTTCTGTTCGTTGCCCATCAACACGAATTGATTCAATTACGAGTCGCCCCGGTTGAAGCGGAGGGCAAAGGGCACGTTTGACCCCAAAGTTGATGATGGCTCGCAGTTGGGAAATTGCTCGTTGGATCGTACCTTCGGATTTACCAGCCTTGAGGCTTTCCGTTTTGAAAGTATCAATGTCAGCTGTTATGATTTCTTCTGGGATTTTTCCCCCAAAGCGTGAGCCAATGTGTGTGTTGTATCGACTGATGTCACGTTGACGGCCTTTGTGTTCAGGATGTGCTTCTTGATATGCCTCCCAAATTTTATCTAACGTCCAGCGGCTTTGCTGCGCCTGGCTGGCTTCGGCGTAGGCCTTTCTTTTTTCCGTATTGGGCTGATCCTTGCCACGCATTCTGTCCGCCCGTATCTGTGCTGCCTTTGCTTCCGTCATGCCGCGAGACGCTTTACCAACTGGTTCCTCTATAAGCTTTGCCTCGCGTCCACCCTGCCGGTACACAATGTAGTACGTACGTTCCTTATGGTCGGCATCAAGCCTAAAGTAGACCCCAGCATATTTTTGAGATTTTTCGCGTTTCGATTTTTTCATGGCTATCCTCGGCTGCGTGTTGGGAGACTTCCCTTCCCAACACCTTTCCCAACACACATTATGAAATGACGTAAAAATTGATGGTAGTCAATGCAACAGAAGTTTATAAAAATTCAATAATTATATTGACTAGAAAAAATTAGTAAAAAGTCATAGAAATACCATACGCGCCTTCGCAAGGCGGGGGTCGAGGGTTCAAATCCCTTCTTCTCCACCATTTTTTCAAGGGGTTGCCTGAGTACAGGTAACCCCTTCTTTTGTGCGTTGTTTTCAGCCGCGGCCTGACCGGCCGCCGGTTTTTCCGCGGTTGTCACAATGCTGAATCTTTTGCTAACGTGCTGAATACGCTGATGCGCTCATTGCTGCCATGTTTTCTGGAAACAGGTACAATTTTAGAGCAGTTTATCTGCGCGGTTAAACATCGGAGCGGGCGTCTTGGGAGCATTGAGAATAGATATTCTCAATGCGAAAATGCTCTAGAGCAGTTTACGAATGAAACGAGTCAACTGCTCTGCAAGGATTTTCCTGAAAATTCTTGCCACGAAATGCGAGCAGGCAGGCTTTTGCCTGCCGTAAGCAAGCATTTCAAGTGTTAAATGCTCTAATGAAAAATCAGATGAAAAGGATGTAGCCATGACCTGTCAACTTGTTACAGGGGGAGCGGGTTTCATCGGCTCGGCCTATGTGCTTCAGGCCCGCCGTGCGGGCATCCGCGTCATTAATCTCGACAAACTGACCTATGCGGGCAATCCCGCCAATCTGGCCGCGCTGACGGGGGACCCGGAACATGTCTTTGTGCGCGGCGATATCGGCAATGAGGAGCTGGTGGCCTTTTTGCTTGATACGCACCAGCCTGATGCCGTGGTCAATTTTGCCGCTGAAAGCCATGTGGACCGCTCCATCGTGGCTCCGGACGCCTTTGTCCGCACCAATGTACTCGGCACGGCAAGCCTGCTGCGTGTGGTCAAGGACTGGTGGCGCGGGCTTCCTCTTGAGCGGGTTGCGGATTTTCGCTTTCTGCATGTGTCTACAGATGAGGTTTACGGCGCGTTACAGCCTGGTGATCCGGCTTTTTCAGAAAGTACGCCCTACAGCCCCAACAGCCCGTATTCGGCATCCAAAGCGGCCAGCGACCACATGGTGCGCGCTTTTCACGAAACCTACGGGCTGCCCGTCCTGCTGACCAATTGCTCCAACAATTACGGGCCGCGTCAGTTCCCGGAAAAACTTATCCCTCTCATGATTCTCACCGCCCTTGAGCGCAAACCGCTGCCCGTGTATGGGCAAGGGGCCAATATCCGTGACTGGCTGCATGTGGAAGACCATTGCACGGCCATTGCCCGCGTGCTTGAGGCCGGGCAGGCCGGGCGCACCTACAATATCGGCGGCCATGCGGAGCGGACCAACCTTGAGGTGGTACATGCCGTATGCGCCATCCTTGATGACATGCATCCTTCCGCCCAGGGGCCGTATGCCGATCTGATCACCTTTGTGTCGGACAGGCCCGGTCATGATTTTCGTTATGCCATTGACTGCTCGCGCATTGAAAATGAACTGGGCTGGCGCCCCTCGCGCCGGTTTGACACGGGCTTGCGCGATACCGTGCGCTGGTATCTGGAAAACGGCGCCTGGGTAGACCTTGTGCGCAGCGGCGCCTATCTTGACTGGATGGACATCAATTACGGGCGGCGTGCCGCTGCCGATGGGGGGGAGTAAAACGTATGAGCCAATGGAAGGGCATTGTTCTTGCCGGAGGGTCCGGTTCACGTCTTTATCCCCTGACCCTGAGCGTGAGCAAGCAGCTCATGCCCATTTACGACAAACCCATGATCTATTATCCGCTGGCGACCCTGCTGATGGCCGGCATTCGCGATATCTGCCTTATTTCGACGCCCGAGCATCTTTCCCTGTATCAGACCTTGCTGCATGACGGCTCCCAGTGGGGCTGCTCCATCTGCTATGTGGAGCAGCCCCGTCCCGAGGGCCTGGCGCAAGCTTTTTTGCTGGCTGAAGAGCATATTGCCGGGCATAACACCTGCCTTGTGCTCGGGGACAACGTTTTTTTTGGCCACGGCATGCCCGATCTTACCCGCGAAGCCATGGCGCGCGACCGGGGAGCCACGGTTTTCGGCTATCATGTGCGCGACCCGCAACGTTATGGCGTGGTGGAATTTGACAGTGAGCGCCGCGTGGTGAGCATTGAGGAAAAGCCCCGGAATCCCAAATCCAATTTCGCGGTCACGGGCCTGTATTTTTATGACGCCGATGTGGTGGACATTGCCCGGTCTGTGCGGCCTTCGGCACGCGGAGAGCTTGAAATAACCGATGTGAACAATGCCTACCTGAAACGCGGCGACCTGCATGTGGAGCTTATGGGCCGGGGCATCGCCTGGCTGGATACGGGTACCCACGATTCCCTCATGGATGCCGGGGCCTTTGTGCAGGCGGTGGAAAAGCGTCAGGGACTCAAGGTGGCCTGCCTTGAAGAAATTGCCTGGCGCAACGGCTATATTTCTTCCGATGAGGTGCGCGCTCTGGCCCGGCCCATGGGCAAGACCGGTTACGGCCAGTATCTGCTTGACCTTGTGGATACGGGGATAGGGCAATGGAAGTAGCGGCAACGCCTCTGGCCGGGGTCATGCTCATAAAACCCAGAATATGGGGCGACAGCCGCGGCTATTTTGTAGAGACCTGGCAGCAGGAGCGGTACGCGGCAGCGGGCATTGACGGCCCTTTTGTGCAGGATAACCATTCCATGTCCACCTACGGCATACTGCGCGGTCTGCATTTTCAGAAAACCCGTCCCCAGGGCAAGCTTGTGAGCGTTTCTCTGGGCAGGGTTTTTGATGTGGCCGTGGATATCCGGCCCGGCTCACCCACCTTCGGCCAGTGGTATGGCGTGGAGCTGACGCAGGACAATCAGTGGCAGCTCTGGGTTCCGCCGGGCATGGCGCATGGCTTTGCGGTCACCAGTCAGGTGGCGCATTTTCATTATAAATGCACGGACTACTATTGCCCCGAAGACGAAGGGGGCATCCGCTGGAATGATCCTGACCTTGCTGTGGCCTGGCCCGTGGCGCAGCCCCTTCTGTCGGACAAGGACAAACGTACGCCTTTGTGGCGGGAGTTTCTGGCAGGAGCATAGCAGCGGCCTTTGCGTCAAGATTTCGGTATTGAACGGACGAGGCCCCGCTTTTGTCAGGTTCGCGTTGAAAGCGCCATTCCTGCCAAGAGCGGGTCTCGTGTTTTTTAGCGCAAAAACTGGAGCGCGTTTTGTTTTGAAGCGGCTCTGGCGGATGTGCGAAAAAGGGCTGCAGGTGCTGTCACAGGCTGCCCGCGTTGTTGAATGTGCACCGCTGGCGTCTTGTACGCCTCGCGAACGGAGTGCGCGGCGTTGAAACGCTCCAGGTTTGCACCTTTCCAATGGCGGCAGGCGTCTGTATGGGCTTTGGGGCATCGGGAGACGCTAGACAGTGTCGTCACGAGCGCCTTTCCCGGTATCTCTGCGTCGAACTTCGCCTTTTATTCCGGTCGAGTACCATAAGAGTACACTCCCTGCATAAAAGGCTCGTTCTCCTTGATATACCAAGCAAATTCATCTCGTGACGACTCTGTCTAGAGCAGATTAACTTTGAAAAAGGCGCATCCACGGCCAAGTGTATCTTGGCCTTGAGTCCTTTTTGTACGGCTCATTGCCTGATTGCCGCCAGCCGCACTCTATCAGAAAGGTCGTGTCGGACATGTGCGTACATAGGTTCTCCCATTGTGGCATGAAGAGACGTTACAAAATTATTTATAGTTTGACGACGCTATCCAAGCATAGTAGAAAAATTTACCCTGTTTTTAACTAGTAATCAGTATCATTATTATTGACAGTTGATCCAACATGGCTATTTAGCAAGTGTAAGCATGTGAGAACTTTCTGCTCTGCTTACGCAAGGTTGCCCAAGGCCTTGCCCAACAGCTTATTGCTCGGAATTTTTTCCTAAAGCCGAGCCCGACCGCTCGAAGGACTATGCGGTTTGGACGCGGAACAGGCCAAGTCAGGCCAGTTCCGTCTCTCAGAGACACTACGCAGCTGCGAGGCGGCTTATACGGCAGTGAACGCTATATATCCGAAGGTTCGCGCACAGCACGCCATGTTGCCACGACAACATGTCATGCTCCGCGCAATCATCAGGAAAGATTCCTCATTACCGTGAACCGTCGCCCGCCCCGAATATTTCAGATCGTACCGCTTGCTAAACATAGCTTTACGGTATGTAGGAGAATGTTATGAACACCATCATGCTTGCTCACCCCAAGGCTGGACAGCACACCTCGGTCAAGGCCATTCCCGGCAGCAGACTCAGCATGGATTTCGTGCTTGAAGATGTTACTGTTGAACGCCATGGCGAAGACCTCGTTTTCGTTTTTGACGATGGTTCGAGCTTACTTATAGAAGATTTTTACGTGGACTTCACCGGCGAAAACCTGCCGGAGTTTGAAGTTGGCGGCCAGATCGTCTCTGGCGCGGATTTTTTGCGACTATGGGACCTGACCTTGCTCCGGCCGCTGGTCCCGAGGCCACCCGCAGCGCCCGCTACAGCGAAATGGGCAATGCCGATCTGGCCTCGGGCATAGACCATCTGGATGGCCTGGACATGAGCATTCCCGGTTCCGCCGTCAGTATGGAAGGCCAATTGGCTGCGCCCCTCATGAATCTTGGCGCAGGCAACTACTCCGGCCCCGGTTCCGAGGAAGGTCCCACTGTGCCGCCCATTGAACAAAGCTTTGTGGCCGATGTTCGCGCGGTCATGTACAATACTGGCCCCAACAGTGCCGACCATGTTGTGACCACGCCCATCTTTTTCAAGAATGCCGATGGTTCCGTGCTAAACCTTGCGGGTGCGCCTGCGGGCTCCTATGCTGTCTCCTGGTCTTTCCCGGCTGATTGGGACAGCAGCTGGCTTGCCGATCCGGTGATGGAAAACGGCCAATTGATTTTCAAGCTCAGCCCCGAAGGCCTGCAAATGCTGCAGCAGACAGGCGATGATTCCTTCTTGCGCGGCTTTGTAACTGTAACCGTAACTATGAACGGCCAAACTTCGGAATACAAGGTCGAAGTAGTGGGTACGCAGGGTACTTATTTCAATTCGGCTGACTATGACGAACAATATGGCGCGGTTTCCGGCCTCGGCACGGATTATATCGGTGAATACCATCAAGGCTCCGGCCAGAACGGCAGCTACCATATCACTTCGTCCTCCAAGAATAACGATATTGTGCTGAACGACAGCCTCATTGGCGGCAGTTACGTCCACGCCAGCGGCAACCCGTCTGACATGGGGCACGACTTTAATACCGTTCTCATGAACAAGGGCGTGATCAACACTGGCGGTGCGACTGCCGTCACATCCTACGACGGCACCCTGCGCGTGCATGAGGGTATAAGCGCTGAAGGTAGCGCTGCGTCCAATTCCATAGATATGGGCAAGGGGCAGATCCACGTCAGCAACGACTCCGGGCATGGCGTATCGGCCAGCCAGGGCGTCAACACCATTTCCGGCAACCAGATTCTTGTTGAAGGCAACGGAACCGGTGTCTACGCTGAAAGCGGCGGTCAGAACAGCATAATTAACACTGGCGGCAAGACGCTTGTCATCACCGGTGAAGATGAAGGTGTGTATGCATACGGCGCAGGATCTTCCAACCACATCTCCAACCAGCAGGGCACTGTAGATATTACAGGCCAAACCCTTGAGGGGTTGGCTGCCACCAGCAACGGCGCCAACTATGTCTTCGGCAAGGACGTGAACATCACAGGCGCCTCAGGCCAGGCCGTTCCCGGCGGCGGCATGTCCGGCGCGGCGGGCATCTTCGCTTCCGGCGGCAGCATCAATGAAGTCACCGCCATCAACGGCGACGTGACCGTCAAGGGACACAAGGGGCTGGAGGCCGTTAGCGGCGGCAGCAATGACGTGTCCGTGGAAGGTCAGGGCAACATCACCGTGGAGGGCGAGCTCTTCGGTGCCGGAGCCCTCAACCAGAGTTCCAACAATACGCTCACAGCCGAACAAGGCACGGTTACCGTCACCGCCAGCAACGGCAGCGCCCTGCTGGCCGCTGACGGCAGCAATGAAGTGACCGGCAGGAATGTGGACATCTCCGGCTCCGCCTCAGGCCTCAACGCCAGCGGCGTAGGCAGCAATACCGTCACGGGTACAGGCGGCAGCATCACCATCAAGGGCGATTCCTCCGCCGTTTTCGCAGGCAATAACACCGGCAATACCAGCAGTGACGTGCATGTGGGCAACAAGATTATTGGCGAAGGCGACACCGCCATCACCATCGAAGGCGGCACGACCGGCATGAACGCAACAGGCGGGGGCCGCAACGAAGTGTCCGGCACGGGCAGCAACGTCGTCACCGTCACCGGCTGGTTAGACGGCATGTCCGCTAATGGCTCACTTTCCGCCAACAGCATTTTGGCTGATGAAGGCACGGTGAACGTCACCGGGCAGTTCGGTGAAGGTCTTGCCGCCGTAAGCGGCGGAGCCAACTATATCATCGGCAAGGATATCAACATTGCATCCGGTGTTGCAGACAGTGAGAACGGCCAGTTCGAAAGCTTCGGAGCCGGGCTGTTCGCCACCAAGGCCGGCATCAACGAAGTCACCGCCATCAACGGCGATGTTGAGATAAAGGGTCTGAGGGGTATGGAGGCCTTGAACGCCGGCAGCAACGATGTGTCTGTGGAAGGACAGGGCAACATCACGGTTACGGGCCAGCAGTTCGGCGTCGGAGCCCTCAACCAGAGTTCCAACAATACGCTCACCGCCGAACAAGGCGCGATTACCGTCACCGCCAGCGACGGCGAGGCCCTGCTGGCCGCTGACGGCAGCAATGAAGTGACCGGCAGGAATGTGGACATCTCCGGCTCCACCTCAGGCCTCAACGCCAGCGGCGTGG
>NZ_JBAIYR010000015.1:0-20283 GCF_036763145.1 Desulfovibrio sp. 1188_IL3213
CTGCGCCCGTAAAAGCGCCTGGGGCGGAAGGAACACCCCCCGGCGGCATGCCCAGCGCCGCGCCTGAACCGATAAACCCTGCTGCAAGCGGAGGAAATGTTGTCTCCGGTTCCACGCAGAATGCGGCTTCAACGGAGGGAGCGGTCGCGCCGGAGCAAAAAACTGTGGCCGATCCGGCCATGACCAGGCAAGAGAAACGGCCTGAGGCCGGGGCGGTATCCGGCAAGGTGAATGAACAGACCGTGGGCCTTCCCGCTGCCCAGCAATCCGAGGACGACAAAGCCAAGGCGTCCGAAGAGCGTCCGGTCATCTATGTGGATGAACAGGGAAATCCCGTCCCAAAGCCCGTTAATCCGGAAATCGTCATGGAAGAGGCCGAAAGGCTCATCCGTGAGCGCAAATACATCGAAGCCCTGCCGCAGCTGGAAAAGCTCAGGAGCCTGCCGGGGCTGCAGCCGGAAATGCTTGAAAAAGCCCTGTACTACATCAGCGACTGCACATGGGCGAGGTATGCGGATAATCCGCTGGCAGGATATGAGGCCATTGTGTCTTCCACCAGCGAAGCCATGAATGCCAACCTGCGTTCGCCCCGGGTACCCGAGGCGTTGCTGCGTCTTGGGCTGGTCAACGTCAATGTGGGAAACCTCGTGGACGCGGGCGGCTATATTGTTGCCTTGCTGCGCCGCTACCCGGACTATCCCGGCGTGGCCCAGGGCTTTACCGCCCTTGGCAAGGCGCAGCTCAAGCGAGGGCTTGACGAAAGGGCAGAGCAGTCTTTTTCAATGGTGCTGGATAAATACCCGGAATCTTCCTACTTGCAGGAGGCTTCCGTGGGTTTGGCGGAAGCCCTCAACAAGCAGAAAAAATTTCAGAATGCTCAGCTTATTCTGGACTTCATAAGCAAGCGCTGGCCGCGCTACTACATTGATGAGCCGTCTTTTCTGCTTTTGCAGGCCAGCAACGACGAAGCTCTCGGCAAGACCGGCCCTGCGCTTGCCCTGTACTGGCTGTATTACAACCTTGTTCCCGGCCACGAGGGCAACGACACGCTTTTGCTGCGCCTCGGAGACATGTACGCCCGGCAGGGCGGCTGGATCAGCGCGGAATTTGTGTATCGCTATGTGGAGCGAACGTTTGCGGGTGCGCCGTCTGCCGCGGTTGCCCGTTTGCGCCTGGCGGAAAAGGGCATCTATGATTCGCCCATCAGCTATGCTGAAATGAGCGCGGTTTTTGCGCGCGATACAGGCGGTGCGCTTTGGAAGGTATACAATGATCTTGCGGCGTCTTCAAAAACCGCTCCTGCGGCTGTTCTGGCCCGTCTGAAAGAGGCCATGTGGCTTTACTGGGATAAAAAATATACCGAAGCCATGGGCAAAGCTGCGGATTTTATTGATGCCTATCCCGAAAACGCCAATGTTCCCCAGGCCAGGGACCTTATCTGGGCGTCTTTTCAGCAGGAACTGAACAATTCTCTGGCTGAGGGCAATTACGGGCGCATTCTGATTTTATGGAATGGCTTTCCTCTGGTGCGCGAACGCTATGGCGTGCTTGACCCACGAATGCGTTATGCGCTTGCCCAGGGCATGCTGGAGCGTGGGGATGAAACCGCCGCCCTTGAGATGATGGCCGAATTCCTGAAAAGTCCTATGGATCCCAATTACGGCGAAGCCGCTTTTACGGAGTTTTTCAACCGTTACCTCAAGGCTGGCGCGTGGGACAAGGTGCTGGACCTGGGAAAGCTGGTTTCTGCCTGGCCCATGAACAGACCGTTGCGTAACCAGCTTGACTACGCCCTGGCGTTGTCCGCGCAAAACCTCAATCTGGCCGGTCCCGCCCTCGCCATGTGGGCGCAACTGGCGGAACGGCAGGACATACCGCTTTACCAACGGGCTTACGCCACCTACTTTCTGGCCCGCGATGCCGAACAGCGCAAGGATATAAAGAACTCTTACGAACTGAACCGTAAGGTTATAGACCTTTTTACCCGGCTTCAGGATGAGCGTTCGGACAAGGCTGACCCGCAACGCATCAAGGATGCCATGGCCGCGCTTATGGACATCAGCGAGGTTGCCAACCGCATCCCCGAAGCGCTGGAATGGGTGGGCCGCTATAATGCCTATGCACCGCCGGAATCGCCGGAATATCCCGGTCTGCGCTTTCGCGAGGCGCGCCTGTACCGCAAACTGGGAGATGCGGCGCGCGCTCAGGCCTTGCTGGAGGATATTGTTCGCAATTATCCCAATTCGCCCTTTGCCCAGGCGGCGGCAGGAGAGCTGCGAACCTTTGAGGTTTCGCGCGACCTGCAGAACTTTCTGCCCGGCGGCGCTTCGGCGGGGCAACAGCCCGCAACGGGGCAACAAGCCTCTCCGGGGCAGCCACAGTGAGGGGAAGAGCAACCTTCCCCTGGGCTGCTCCCAATGGAATTGCTTCAGCTTGAGACTGTTTCGGCGTTGCAAGGGCAAACGCCCGCCGCCAGGACATGAAGCCGCATTGCCTGTTGCCCGAAGGGGTGCGCATGAGGACGGCAGCGCTTGCATGTGCGCTGTGAAGCGGTGTGGTGAGTGTCGTGCAACTCAGGAAAAGTAAACCTCAAAAGCAGAATGTTGCTTGCGCGGTGCGGTATACGATGTCCTGTTGCTGATGTGCGGGCAACAGGCACAAAAAATCGTATGCCGCATATTGGCGGCTTTTCAGAAAACAAGTTTACATGTATCACTGTCATTATTTGTATCCGCATTTTGCGCGGCGGCATGACCCCGAAGGGAGATCACATGAAAAAAATGCGTCAATTCTGTTTTCTGGCCCTGCTGCTGGTGCTGACTGCCGGCTGTAATGCCGCCTTGCAGCGGGGAATGGTCGGGCCTGTCTACGTGTCTACAGCTCGTCCGGCCATCAGTCTGGCCGCTAAGGATATGCCGCTGATTGCCGGTGGGCAGGGGCAGGTCAACCTGGACTGGACCGGCGTGATGGGCGGCCTGCCTGTGTCGGTCTGGATGGCGGCCTACGGCCAGGGCCAGCCGCGTTCGCCTCTTGCTATCGTGGCCCAGGTTGAACTGCCGCAGGGCTGGTACTGGAACAGCGACTCCACGCCGCCGTTCAGTGTGGATCAGGCCACGGAGGTCATTGGCGATACACCCTTTGTCGCCTGCACCTTCATAACCGATAGTTCGCGTGACCCCTTTGCCCTGCTGGCCGGAGTGCAGCAGGATACGCCGCCCATGCGATGGCTTGTGCGCAGCTTTACCTCACGGTTCAACTTCAATACCGATAAGGTCATTCTTGAGTACCGTGAACCGTTGCCGCCGCAGATGGAATTTCTTGAAGTGCTGACCATTGGACAGACCGACCAGTTGAGAGCCTTCGAGCAGCGCGCCCGTAACGCTTTTGCGGTCGGACCTGTACCCGGGAGCCTGGACGGGCTTGCGGATCCCTACATCCAAAACGTGCGCTGGCAGTTCATGGATCAACGTTTTCTTGGCACTGCATCAAGATATGATGTTTTCAAGATGAACTGATCCATTATTAATAATCAGTTTTTCTTGCATACAACCAGTACGGCAACGGCCGCCCGAAACACGTGTTTCGGGCGGCCGTTGCACGTTAAAGCCAATTATGGTTCATGAAACTTGGCCCTATGGCGCGGCAAAAGGAAAAAACCACTTCAAATACCTATAATAATGTTTGTAAAATGTTTTTTTTTATGGGCATTGCTACATTGACGAAATAATAAGGCATGTGTATGTTCTGCCAATTGGAATTCTGAACTTGAAAAACTGATCTGTTTTGAAAACAAACGTGTCTTCTATAGTACATGTTCAGCGGATCATTAAGATGACCATAAGGGGTAATTATGGACGATTATTTGAAAGAAGCTCTGGAAATTACCAGAGCACAAGCCGGTGTGCGCGTGATGAGCGAGGAAGAGATTGCAACTTTTATTCAAAAGGTCGCTCTCGGCATCCGCGCGGTTGCCGAAGGTGAAGCTCCTTCCGAAATGGACAGCACGGAAATGGCTCAGGAAGGCCGCAAATCCGTCAAGGAAAAGTCCGTCACCTGCCTTGAGTGCGGCAAAAGCTTCAAGATTCTGACCAAGCGCCATCTGGCCGGTCATGATATGACCACTGCGGAATACCGCGAAAAATGGGGCTTCAAGAAAGACGCTCCCCTTGTCTGCAAGGCCCTTCAGCGTGAGCGCCGCAAAAAAATGAAAGACATGAAGTTGTGGGAAAAGAGGCGTAAAGCCCAATAGCGTTTGCTTACCGGCCCGCCGTCAGGCGGGCTTTTTGCATCCTGCATCAAGGCCGTGCGTCCTCTGCGCAAAGCCTTACGGCATGACGCTTGATCTGGTGCATTGTAATGCTGAAAGTATATGTTCAAGTTTTTGCAAGGTTCACTTGGCCCTTCAAGTCCGCAAAAAGGTGATGATGCGGCTTCGGGGCAGGCTTTTGTGCAGCGGCTGCCACAGCGCCATGCCTTATGGTATGCCTAGAGCAATTTCACTTTGAAATTGCTCTGGCGGCTGCGTGAGCAGACGTTCGCTACGGAGGCGTAAGCGCAGTTTATCTGCGCGGTTAAACGCCGAAGTAAGCGTGCCTTAAACTTTGAGAATGTATATTCTCAAAGTTAATCTGCTCTAGGTGAAGGGGTTGCGTTCGTGCATTGCGCCGGAGCGCATTTAACTCCTGCTTCGAATACGCCGTTCTACGGCCAGTTTTCAGCGCGCCTGCCGGAACGCCGGGATCGCACGGCGTTGACATTTATTGCTGAAAGGCGCGGGCCAGGCAGGCTGGTTGCCGTCTTCAGATGTTCAGGATCGGGTCATGACAGAAATTCGTGCGGCGGAAAATCCCGTCGAGGCTTTGAAGCTTGTATCGCTTTCGGAAGAAGAGCTTTTTGCCGCATCTGCGCATCTGCGCAGGGCGGCCTTTGGCAACAGGGTAACGCTTTGCGCCATCATCAATGCCCGCAGCGGCAATTGCGGCATGGATTGCCGTTTTTGTTCGCAAAGCAGGCATAATCATACCCCCATTGAAACCTTCCCTCTTTTGCCTGACGAAGAACTGCGCGGGCGAATTCTGGCCCTGGCAGCCCAGCCTGTGGCGCGAATAGGTGTGGTGACCAGTGGCGGAGCGCTGAGCGGCGAAGAATTCGACCGGCTGCTGGAGGTGCTGCGCTCCTTGCCGGGCCATGCGCTCAAGCGCGTCTGCGCGTCCTTGGGCAAGCTTTCCGCCGTTCAGCTTGCCCAGTTGGCCGATGTGGGGCTTGACCGTTATCATCATAATCTTGAAACTTCCCGCCAGTATTATCCGCACATCTGCACCACGCAAACGTGGGATCAGCGCAAGGCCACTGTGGAGCGCGTTTTGGGCGTGGGCATGACTGCCTGCACCGGCGGCCTGTTCGGCCTTGGGGAAAGCTGGCGTGACCGCATAGAATTTGCCTTTGCTCTCAAGGCGTTGGGGGTAGGGCATGTGCCGATGAATTTTCTGCATCCTCACCCGGAGACACCGCTTGCCGACAGGGAACCGCTTACAGCAGCAGAAGCCCTGCGCATTGTGGCTGTTTTCAGGCATATACTGCCCACGGCCGCCTTGCGCATCTGCGGAGGACGGCCGCTGGTTCTGGGGGCGCGACAAAAAGAGGTTTTTGCAGCCGGGGCCAATGCCCTTATGACCGGGGACTACCTGACGACTCAAGGGCGCGGCCTGGCTGACGATCTTGCCATGATTGATTCCCTTGGTCTGGAGGTTGATTGTGACCAGCACTGCTGAGCGTTGTATTCCTGACCGCATGCGCGAACCTTTGCGCGGCGTTTTTGTGGCGGGATCAGGTACGGACGTGGGCAAAACAGTATGCACGGGCGCTCTTTTGCGCGCCCTGCGGCAGGCGCGGATGGCCGTTCAGGCGGTCAAACCGGTGCAGACAGGAGTTGCTTCGGACGCATCCGCCGTTGCGGCCCTGTCTGATGCGGCTGTATACACACAGGCCGTGTCGGGTGTTTCCTGCATGGGCAGCCTTGACCCGGCGGTTGTGCTGCACTGTTTTGCACTGCCCGCGTCGCCGCATCTTGCCGCTGCACGGGAAGGGAAAAAGCTGGACTGCATGGGCCTGCGCGCGGACATTCTTGCCCACTGGGCTGATGTTCCCGCCCGGGCCTTTTTGCTGGAAGGGGCGGGCGGCCTGCATGTGCCGCTTAATGAAAATGAGGACATGCTGGATGTTATGGCTGCTCTGGGCTTGCCTGTTTTTCTTGTGGCCGGCAACTACCTCGGCTGTCTGAACCATATCCTGCTTTCCATTGACGCTCTGCGCCACAACGGCCTTGAACTGGCCGGTCTGGCGCTTGTTCCCTCGGCTGACCCTGCTGCGGGTTGCCCTGGAGTTGATACGCCGGCCATGCTGGCGGACAATGCCAATCTTCTGCGCTATCGGCTTGCCCGTGCCGGCTGCGATGCCCCTGTGGTGGAATTGCCGCGTCTGAAAACCCTGGATGAAAGCGGGTGGGATGAACTGGCCCGTCTGCTGACCCCTGTGGCCTTGCGCATGGCTCAGGCCTGGCCTGAATCTGCCCCTGCCGGGCAGACATCCGAAGAGCGCGAACTGGTGCGCAGGGACAGGGCAGCCGTTTGGCATCCTTACGCTTCGGCCCTGGACTTTCCTCCGCTTAACGCCGTGCGCCGCACCTGGGGGAACCGTATTGTTCTGGCGGACGGCAGGGAACTTGTGGACGGCATGTCCTCGTGGTGGGCGGCGGTACACGGTTACAACAATCCGCATCTGCTTGGCGCCCTGCACAGCCAGGCCGGGCGCATGCCCCATGTCATGTTTGGCGGGCTTACGCACGAACCTGCCGTGGCCCTGGCTGAAAGGCTGCTTGGCCTTATGCCCGATGGCCTTGAGCGTGTCTTTTTTTCTGATTCCGGCTCTGTGGCGGTTGATGTGGCCCTCAAGATGGCGCTGCAATACCAGCATGCCAGGGGCGAGACGGAGCGCACCTGTTTTCTGACTCCACGCGGGGGCTACCACGGCGATACTATCGGGGCCATGTCTGTATGCGACCCTGTGACCGGCATGCACGGCCTGTTCGCAGGCATGTTGCCGCGCCAGCTTTTTATGGAGCAACCTTCCTGCGGATTTGATCAGCCTTTTGATCCGTCCAGCCTGAATCATGCCCGCCAGATGCTGGAGCAGCACGGAAAAAAGATCGCCGCGGTAATCCTTGAGCCAGTGGTGCAGGGAGCAGGGGGCATGTGGTTTTATCACCCGGACTACCTGCGCGGGCTGGCGCAGTTGTGCCGCGATGCCGATACCTTGCTTATTTTTGATGAAATTGCCACGGGTTTCGGCCGCACGGGTAAAATGTTCGCTGCGGAGTGGCCCGGCATCAGCCCGGATATTCTCTGCTGCGGCAAGGCCCTTACCGGGGGGATGCTTACCCTGGCTGCCACGGTATGCAGCGGGCGCGTGGCCGAGGGCATTTGCCGCGACGGCGGGGTCTTCATGCACGGGCCTACTTTTATGGCTAATGCTCTGGCCTGTGCGGTGGCAGGAGCCAGCCTGGACCTGCTTGCTTCCGGCGAGTGGCGGCAACAGGTGAAAGATATCGAGCGCGACCTGCGCACGGGGCTTGCCCCGTGCAAGGATATGCCCGGTGTGGCCCATGTTCGCGTGCTGGGAGCCATTGGGGTGGTGGAAATGAAGGCGCCTGTCAACACGCGCGCGCTACAGGCTTTTTTTGTGGACCGGGGGGTGTGGCTGCGTCCCTTTAACCGGCTTATCTACCTTATGCCGCCTTATGTGACGCCCCCCGGGGATACGCTTCGGCTGTGCGCTGCGGTAGAAGAAGCCCTGCGCCAGGGGGCGCATCTGCCGTGATATTTCTTCTGATCTATATTGCCGTATTGTTTCTTCTGGCCTGGATAACGGCTCGGCGCTCCCCTGACAAAGAAACATACTTTGTCAATGGCCGGAGCTGCTCCGCCAATGTGGTTGCCCTTTCCATTGTTGCGTCGTGCGTGGGCGGTTCGGCCACAATGGGTATGGCCGGTCTGGCCTGGCAGGTGGGAACGCCGGCCATATGGTGGCTTTTGTCCGGCGCGGCGGGTCTTGTGCTGCTGAGCCTTTTTCTGGCCCGCAAGGTGCGCCGCAGCGGGGCCATGACCATGCCCGAAATGCTCACCACCTTTCTCGGCGCGCCCAGCCGTCCTCTGGCGTCTGTCATCATCGTGACGGCCTGGCTGGCTATTCTGGCCGCCCAATTCAGCGCTCTGGCTACGATTATTGCGCCGCTGGCGGGCGTTGACAAAAATGTGGCCATGTTTGTGGGGGCGGCCGTTCTTGTGGGGCATACCCTGGCAGGCGGACAGGCTTCTGTAATGAAAACGGATATATGGCAGTTCGCCATTCTTCTTTTATCCTTGTTGACGGCCCTGATGCTTACGCTGCATCTGGGGGGCGGTGAGGCCATCACTGCCGTGCAGGTTGAGGTTCTCAACGAGCAGTTCCCCGCTTCTAAACTGCGTTATTTTCTCTGCATTCTTGGCGGCAGCTATGTGGTATGCCCCATGCTTTTCGGCAGAATGCTCAGTGCCCGCGATGAGCATGCCGCCCGCAAGGGTGGGCTGATGGCCGCTGCGGGGCTGACGCTTACCGCAACCCTGATCGTTGTTCTCGGCATATCCTGCCGCGATCTGGTTCCCGCAGGCACCCCCCCGGAACAGGTGCTGACCACGGCCCTTTTGTCCCATCTGCCCGAATGGGCCGCCACGCTCATTCTGCTGGGAATTTTCAGCGCCATTTTTTCAGCGGCGGATTCCTGCCTGATCACTGCCGCCTCCGTATGCAGCAACGATATCCTGCGCAAACCAGGTGTGAAAACGTGCCGCATCTGCCTGATTCTTCTCGGCCTGATGGGGCTTGTGCTGGCCTTGCCCGGCAGGGGAATCCTTTCTTTGCTGCTTATGGCGAACGATATTTATGTTTGCGGCGTTGTGCCGCCGGTTTTTATAGGCATGCTGCTGCACGGCAAGGTGCGTTTCAGCTCCTGGGGCATGGCTGTAGCCATTCTCGGCGGCGGTCTGATGGGGCTGACCGCAGCGCTTACCGGCATCAGCGACTGGAGTTTTGCGGGTCTGACGTTTTCGCTGGTTATGAGCCTTGCGGCGGCGCGCCGTTCTCCCCAGTCTGTGGAGAAGGGGGCGGGGGTACAGGCAGACCACGGAATATGAGCCTCGTGGCCGCAGCATCCGCCAGTTCTGAGACGTCCATCAGTTTTTCCAGCAGTTCGAGAAGGTAAAAACGGTCATTTTCGCAGCCGTCTTTAAAATCTTGTTCCAGTTGGCCTGAAAGGATGTATTTTTCAAAAATTTCCAAGTCGTTAACAGTCAGCATACGCAGTCCTTCGCGGGTTGCTTCAATCTGGCCGCACAACGATCCGTCAGGGTCGCGGCCAGGTTGAGCACTCGCTCTATTTCTTCTTTGGTGATACAATCAAAATGAATGCCGGCACTCACGCATACCGTGCAGTCCAGAGCATCGGCCAGGTGGCGGGCCATCCGGGCAGCCAGCATATCTTCGCGGTGTCCGGGCAGGCTCATGAGTTGGACGTGATGTTCTGTTTTCTGCGCATGCGGGGGCAGGGGGCTTGCAACAGCCACAGCGCCTATGTGAGCCTGGCCGCCGCTGCATATGACCTGCAGGTCACGCCCCAGGCGTAATACGCGCAACGTCAGGGCAAGCCTGCCGTGTCTGGCGGTAAGTTTCATGTTTTCTCCGGTAAAAGACGTGCCGCTGAAAGCGCGGCCAACATAGCGCACGGCGGCGTGTCCCGCAAGACAGGGCTGGCAGTGGGCTGGCGCGGAGACAGGTTTGGGTAGCCTGTACGTTCAGGCAATTGCATTTTACGATTGCCACACGCGCGGGTGCTGGAAGGCGATGTCCATCACAGCAACGCACGTCACCGCTAGAGCAGTTTACGAATGAAACGAGTCAACTGCTCTGCAAGGATTTTCCTGAAAATCCTTGCCACGAAATGCGAGCCGGCAGGCTTTTACCTGCCGTAAGCAAGCATTTCAAGTGTTAAATGCTCTAACTGTTGCGCCAAGAAGTTGCCAGGCAAGCAGCGCCGTCAGGCGTGCCGGCAGAAGCCGTAAAAACGCAGAAGGTGCAGATTCGTAATGTTGAAATATTCTGCATCTGGAGCATATGTTCAGTTTCTCGGATTGGTTGTTTTGACAGAATACCTGTCTTTGCGTCGCGCGCTGCAAGATCGGAAAAGTCGGCAGAGGCGACTGGCCCGAAGCGAAAACTGCTTTTACGGGCGGGCAGCCATGCCCGCCGGAACGTGCCATAGAACATGCAACAACGATATGGAGCTGCCATGACTTTGGACCCTACCAAGCATCCTGACTGGAAAATCGCCCTTGATGCGGAATCCCGCATGAAAACCATTGAAACCCTGGCAACGGAACTGGGCCTTGAAAAGGCTGAAATGCTGCCGTACGGGCATTATATGGGCAAGGTTGAGCAGCAGGCCGTGATGCAACGGCTAAAAGACCGTCCCGACGGAAAGTACATTGATGTCACAGCCATCACCCCCACACCGTTGGGAGAGGGCAAGTCCACAACCACCATCGGTCTTGTGCAGGGCCTTGCACGGCGCGGGCGGCGCTCTTCGGCGGCCATTCGGCAGCCTTCCGGCGGTCCCACCATGGGCATGAAAGGCTCCGCCGCCGGCGGCGGGCTTTCACAATGCATTCCGCTGACCCCATATTCTCTCAATTTCACCGGCGACCTTCATGCCGTTGGCGCGGCCCACAATCTTGGCATGACAGCCCTGACCTCGCGCATGCAGCATGAGCGCAACTATGACGATGCCACGCTGGAAAAGCTTTCGGGCATGGCGCGCCTGAATATTGATCCCACCAGAATCAACACCGGCTGGGTTATGGACTTTTGCGTCCAGGCCCTGCGCAATATCATTATCGGCATCGAGGGTGACGGGCGGCGCAACGACGGTTTTATGATGCGCTCGCACTTTGATATTACCGTTGCTTCTGAAGTCATGTGCATTCTTTCCATTGCCCGCGACCTGCGCGACCTGCGCGAGCGCATGGGCCGCATGGTGCTGGCGCACGATCGCAGCGGCAAGCCCGTGACCACCAGTGACCTGGGCGTTGCCGGGGCCATGACTGCCTGGCTGGTGGAAGCCGTCAAACCCAACCTTATCCAGACCATCGAAGGACAGCCCGTTTTCGTGCATACCGGGCCTTTCGCCAACATTGCCCTTGGGCAAAGCTCGGTCATTGCCGACAGGGTGGCACTCAAGCTCAGTGACTATCATGTGACGGAGTCTGGTTTTGCCGCAGAAATGGGCTACGAGAAGTTCTGGAACCTCAAATGCCATTACAGCGGCCTTACGCCCGATGCGGCTGTGGTTGTGGCTACCGTGCGGGCGCTCAAGAATCACGGCGGCGCTCCCCAGCCCAAGCCCGGCCAGGCATTGCCCGAACCTTATACCCGTGAAGATGTGGGCCTTGTGGAAGCCGGATGCGCCAACCTGCTGCACCATTTGGGCATTGTCCGGCGCTCGGGCGTACCCGCGGTGGTCTGCATCAACAAATTCCATACCGATACCAAGGCAGAGGTGGATGCCATCCGCCGCATTTGTGAACAGGCCGGAGCAAGGGTGGCCTTGTCGGAGCATTGGGAAAAGGGCGGAGAGGGCGCACTGGAACTTGCTGACGCCGTTACGGACGCCTGCAATGAAAAGAACGAATTCCGGCCGCTCTACGATTGGAGCTTGCCCCTTGCCGAGCGCATCACTACGATTGCCAAGGACGTTTACGGGGCTGACGGGGTGGAGTTTGAACCGCTTGCTGCACAGCGGCTCAAAGATCTGCAGGAAAGACCCGATGCCAATGAACTGGGCGTCTGCATGGTGAAAACCCAATACTCCCTGTCTGACAAGCCCACGCTCAAGGGCGTACCCAAAGGCTGGAAACTGCATGTACGTGACGTGCTTTTCTTTGGCGGCGCGGGGCTTGTCGCTCCGGTGTCCGGCGACATCAGCCTGATGCCGGGTACTGGCTCAAAACCCGCTTTCCGCAATATTGATGTGGACGTGGAAACCGGCAAGGTAACAGGACTTTTTTAGAGCAGATTAACTTTGGGAATGTCCGTTCTCAAAGTTTAAGCCACGCTCGCTTCGATGCTTAACCGCGCAGATAAACTGCGCTTACGCCTCCGTAGCGAACGTCTGCTCACGCAGTCGCCAGAGCAATTTCAAAGTGAAATTGCTCTGGAGCGCATAGCCGTGCAGACAGCGCAGCTTCAGCCGTACACCCTTTGGCAGCGGCTGAAGCTGCGCTTTGTCTTTCGTGGCGGCGTCAGTTTGAGTGGCCGTCAGAACACTTTCAAAGTGAAGTTGCTTTGGTGGTTTTTTACACCGAAATGCTTTCAGCTTTGTCATTGAGACCGCCTGAGCGGGGCAGATAGTGGTGCTGACTGGATTGCGTCGTGTATCATTTTACCGCGCCGCACCGGCCATAACGGCTTTTACCGGACGGAGTTGTCACGCCTTGCCGGATGCTGGCCGCTGTGCGGAAGGTCCTTGTTTGACAGGGACAATATCAGGAGATATTCTGATTACTGCTCAAGGAAGCTTCTTCCATTGCAGCCATGCCCGGCATGCATACCCTTGCCAACGTCCAGAAAAATGCTTTCCGTCCCTCCGCGTTTCTCACGGCAATTTTATCAATGGCAATGAACCGCCCAATCACGCCACGGGTTCTGGGCCAAAACTATTAAGGTGTCGGTATGATTGCCTATATACACGGTTTTAACTCCAGTCCTGCCAGTAATACTTTTGGTTTGTTGCGAAGGGTGTTTCCCGATGCCAGAGCGCTGGATTACCCTTCCAGCGGGCTTTTTCCTGAAAATCTTGCGCGCTTGCACGTTCAGGCGCTGGCCTTGCGCGAGGAGGCGGGCGAGGCGCTGGCCTTGGCCGGATCCTCTCTTGGCGGCTTTTACGCTTCGCAGTTGTCGGCATTGCTTGGCTGTAACTGCGCGCTTTTCAATCCTGTGGTGCGTCCTGCTCAGTCCTTGCGGCAATTTGTGGGGCCAAACACCTATTTTCATGGCGGGCAGCGCTGGGAATTCACGAATGAAATGTGTGACAGCTACGCGATTTTTTTCGATGCACGCAAAACTCCTGTAGAGCGCCTGGTGGTGCTCGGCCGTGCCGATACCTTGCTGGACCCGGCAGAGGCCCGCGCGTACTGGAAAAATCATGCCCGCATTCATGAGACCGATGACGGCCACAGCTTGGCTGCTCTTGATGAAACCATCATAAACACACTATCCGCCTGGCAGCGGTAAACATATCTCGCGCTACGGCTTTGCATAACCCTGTGGAGACAATACTCTATGTTTCAAAAATATCTTGTATCCGGCCTTGCCCTTTTTGGCATGCTTTTGTGTATTGCCGCCACAGCACTGGCCGGGCCTGCCTATCGGGTAGCGCGAACCAGTCTGCCTGAAGAAGACAACTGGCGGGAGGCGGCCGGACTGTCCATAAGTTTTGCGGTGGATGTGGACCGTTGCAAAAAACAGTACGGCTCGGACTGGTCACGACAGTGCTCCGGACCACCCGCCGGGCAGCCGGGAGCGCTTGTGGAGGGCGTGGTCATGACCCCGGATACGCCCGGGGAGTGGCGCTGGCAGCATGGGTCGAGCATGACCTTTACTCCTGAAAAGCACTTGCGTCCGCAAACCACCTATACGATCTCCCTTGAAAAAGTATCCCTGCCTTCGCGCTTTTCCGTGAACCGGCAGCTGACGTATACCACGCAGCCCCAGGCCGCGCGTACCGGCAAGGAAACCTTCTGGACAGATCCCTCGGCCAAAGGCGCTCACGCCATTTCCGTGCCTGTGCAGTTTATCTGGCCGGTCAGTCCGCAGCAGATGGAAAAAGGCATCAGCCTTCAGGCCAGCAATGCCAAAAGCGGTCTGTCTTTTGGCGCGCTGCGGTTCGTCTGGAACGAAAAACGTACTGAAGTGGTGGTTTCCGCTCCGGTCCTGTCGCTGCCCCAAGAAAGCGCCTCTGCCGTGCTGCGTGTGAAAGGTCTGCCCGATTTCATTGAAAAGGGCGGCAAACGTACTGTACGCAAGAGCAGGGCGGGCAAGGCGGAAAATGTGGAGACACTGTTTTCGGTCATCGGTCGCGACCGCATCATGAATGTCCAGAATGTGGTTGTGCAGCCAGCCTACGGCCAGGACCTGGAAAAAGAATATCATCTGGTTGTCAAAACCAGCCTGCGCGTGCTGCCTTCCGATCTGTTGCGGCATCTTGAGGTGATCCGGCTGCCTGAAAAAATGACCCCGGAGGCCGGGCAGGAAACTGACTGGACAAAAATGCCCGCCATCAGCGCCAATGATGTCAAGCGGGGAGAAAAATTGCAGCCCCAGCTTCTTCAGCCTGCGGACGAGGCCACTGACACCATTACGTTGCGTATACCGGTCGGTGCCGGGCGCGGGCTGCTGGCAACGGTAAAAAACGGTCTTGTGTCCACCGGGGGACTGCCGCTTACGGAGGCGCGCCGCTTTATCCTCACCGCGCCTCCTCTGGGATCGGAGCTGTCTTTCCTTCAGCCCGGCAATATTCTTACGCTCAGCGGCGACAAAAAACTTGATATCTACGCCGTGGGCCTGACCGATATACAGTGGCGGGCCGAGCGGGTGCGCGATCCTTTTCTGGCTCTTCTGGCGAAGGATTCGGGATTTGAAGAAAATGAGGCTGACTTTACCGTCATGAGTGATGCGGTTCAGGGCAATCTGGATATGCGCGGCTTTGGCGGTGGAAAGACGCCGGGTGAAGCTTTTTTTGGCGTTCTTGATCTGGCGCCGCTTTTGCGCGGGCAGGATGGTCCCAGGCACGGTCTCATGCGCATGACTGTCACCGGGCGTAATGAAGGCGGGCAGGAGACAGTGGTTTCACGTCTGCTGCTTGTTACTGATATGGGGCTGAGCGTGAAAACGGCCGCTGACGGTTCCCGCGCGGTATTTGTGCAAAATCTGGCTACAGGCAAACCCGCGGCCAACGCCGAAGTGCGCCTTCTTGGCGCCAACGGCCTGCCTGTATGCAGCGCGCATACCAATGCGCAGGGCAGGGCGGATCTGCCTTCAGTCGTGGGACTGGAGCGTGAAAAACGGCCTGTGGCTGTTGTGGCGCTGGCGGCGGTTCCTGGTGGTCAGGATATGGCCTGGCTTTCTCTTGACGACAACGCCCGCAATGTGAACTACAGCAGCTTTGACGTGTCCGGACGCCACGCTGCGGGCAACGGCCTGAGCGCTTCCGTATTCAGCCAGCGGGGCCTGTACCTGCCCGGCGAAAAACTGCATTTCGGCTGCATTGTGCGCCGGTTTGACTGGCAGCCCCTGCCGTCGGATCTGCCCCTGGAGGCGGTGCTTGTCAGTCCCACCGGGGCCGAGGTCATGCGTCGCCCGTTCACGGTGGGGGATGAGGGCTTGCAGCACTTCACCTGGAGCAGCCCCGAAGACGCCGCCGTGGGGCAGTACCGTCTGGATATTCGCCTGGCATCGGGCAAGCCCGGATCGAGCGGTCCGGTGCTCGGGGGCACATCCACCCGAGTGGAGGAGTTCCAGCCCGACACCCTGGCCCTGTCCACTTCCTTTGAGCCTGGCGCTCCCAAGGGGTGGATACGCACAGGCGCAGGGGCTTCTCCTGCCGTGGCGGCTGCCAGGCTGGACAACCTTTACGGGGAGCCGGCGGCCAATCACCGTATCCATACGGCTTTTCATGCCCGCAGGGGAAGTTTGCGCTTTCCGGGATACGAAGACTATGTTTTCTATGATCCTTCGCCTTCCGGCGCGCAGGACCAGTATATGGATCTGCCCGACGTCTTCACCAACAGCAAGGGAATGGCCCGCGTGCCTCTCCCGCTCGACAGGCTTCAGGGGAATACTTTTTACGGAACTTTGATGATTGACGGCTTTGAGCCGGAAGGCGGCAGGGCCGTGACCCGTCAGATGTCCGCCCTGTTTTCTCCTCTTGAGGTGGCTCTCGGCTACAAAGGTGAAGAGCAGGCCAACAATCTGGACTATGTGCCGCAAAACTCCCGTGCCTCACTGCGCCTTCTGGTGGTCAACGATGACCTTGCGCCGACATCCCTGCGGGGGGCCGAAATTGTTTTTTCAGCCCGCCGCTACGTTAATAGCCTGGTTACAGACGCACGGGGCGAATATCATTATGACGCCACGCCCGTGGATACGGAAATAACACGGCAGACCGTGAATCTGGAGCCGAAGGGTCTGTCCTGGGTCATGCCCACGTCCGAGGCCGGTGATTTTCTTGTGACCGTGCGTCAGGCAAACGGCAATATTCTGGCGCTTATTCCGTATTCCGTGGCAGGCAGCAGGCTGGCAGACCCGTCCGGGCTTTCCACAGGCTCGCTGGCGAAGGGCAACCTGCGGCTCAAGCTTGAAAAAGAACATTACAAAGCCGGTGAAACCATAAAAATGAGCCTTTCCACGCCATATGCGGGAACCGGGCTTATTACCATTGAAAGGGAAAACGTGCTGGCGCATGCGTGGTTTAGCGCGCAGGCCGGAGAAAGCGTGCAGGAGATACAAATTCCCGGGCAGTTTGAAGGACGTGGTTTTGTCAACGTGTCCTTTGTGCGCGCTCTGGATTCAGAAGCTGTGTATATGAATCCCCATACGTATGGGGTTGCGCCCTTTACCGTGGGCATGAGCCGGCGCGACATGGGCCTGAAGATCACAGCCCCCGAACGGGTGTTGCCCGGCGAAAAGGTAAAAGTGCGTCTGACATCACGCGTACCCGGCAAGGCTGTGCTTTTTGCCGTTGATGAGGGCGTGTTGCAGATCACCGGTTTTGCCACGCCGGATCCTTTGCGTGAGTTGCTCGGCGATCGCGCCCTTGACGTATCCACCATGCAGGCCCTTGATCTTCTTATGCCTGACCATGCAAGGCTGCAGGGCCGTATTCCCGGTTTTGGCGGCGACATAGCCGGTGCCGGGGGGCGTTTTCTCAATCCGTTCAAAAGGCGCGGCGAACCGCCGTTTGCTTTCTGGCAGGAAGTGAGTGTCGTCAATCCCGAAGGAGCAGAAATTATCCTTGACATACCGGCCTATGTAAGCGGGCGCATACGGATTATGGCCGTGGGCAGCACTCCGGTTTATGATGGCCGGTCCACTGCGGGAAGCGCCCGCGCCGATATGGAAGTGCGCGGCACGCTTATCCTGAAGCCGCTTCTGCCTCTGGCTGTGGCGCCTGGCGATGAGTTTGACGCGGCACTGGTCATCGCCAACACGGTGGAAGGCAGCGGCAAAGATGCCAAAGTGGCCGTAACTATGGACTGCGGGCCGGAACTGGTCTTCTTGAACGGCCAGAAGCCGCAGACCGTCGCCATCAATGAAAACGGCGAGGCTGTGCTGCGCTTTCGCATGCGGGCGCAGGATGTGCTGGGTTCCGCTGACGTGCGCTTTACCGCCACACTGGAAGGAAAGGGAGAAACAGGCGTCAGCGAGCGGAAGCAGAGTCTGTCCGTGCGTCCGCCCGCGCCGAGGGTTCGCACCGAGCAGGTCATTGCCCTTACAGGCGATACGGACGTGCCCGTGAACCGCGATCTCTATCCGTACGAGGCACAGGGGCAGGCCACAGTGTCGGCTCTGCCCGTTCTTGGGCTGCGTTCACTGCTGGCGCGGCTGGACACCTATCCCTATGGTTGTACCGAGCAGCTTATCAGCCGTGCCATGCCGTATGTGAGCCTGCTTACTGCGCCGGAACTGCGCAAACAGGCGCTCAGCAGCCCGCGCACTTCTCCGGAAATGCTCGCCAAACGGGGCAATGCCGTTATCAGCGCCGCGTTGGACACCATACGCAGTAACTTTGTTTATTATGACGGGGTAAGCCTCTGGCCCGGATCTTCGACCAATGATTTTGTAACCGCCTATGCCGGGGATTTTCTGCTCACCCTGCGGGAAAGTGGCGCTGCCACGCCTGAAGGGCTGACCAGAAACATTCTTGATGCGCTTGAAAATACGGTGCGCCGCTCTCCTGTGGATGTAAGTGACGGGCGCATCAAGGTTTATGGCGCATGGGTGCTGCTGCGCGACGGGCGCATCATGACGCAGGAAGTTGAGCGCCTTGAGCAGTGGTTCAGGGATAATACCGAAGGATGGGAAAATGACCTTGTGGCCGTGCTTCTGGCCGACTGCTACGACATGCTGCGCCTGAAAAGCCGCGCCGAACAACTGATGCCCACGACCTTCAGTATGGCGACAGGTGATTCCATGCTCGGACAGGGAGCGGCTGCGGCCCTGCATGCCACTGTGGTATTGCGGCATTTTCCTGAAAAGCGCCAGCAGGTGAACACGGATGTACTGCTGGACGAAGCCTTCAACACCACGGCAACCACTGTGGACATGGGGCTTATATCCCGTGCTCTGGTCATGATGGCAGGGCCGGAAGCATCCTCTCCCGAGGGGATTTCCCTGATCTGCACCAGTTATGCGCAGGGATTTTCCGCAACGGAGCAGCCGGACAGCGAACGCGCGTCCGTTCTTGCGCTTGATGCTCCGGGCTGCCTCAATTACCGGGTGAGTCTGCCCAGGGGCGACAGCGGCTGGAACCTGCACGTGGCGACCGAGGGCTTTGAACGCAAGCCGCTTGTTCCTGCCTCCAACGGCCTTGAATTGCAGCGGCGCTACGTCGACAGCCACGGAGAGACTGTCACCACAGCCAAGCTTGGTGACGTGCTTACTGTGGAGTTGAGTCTGCGTTCTCCTTCCCCGTATGCCAACGTGGTCGTGGTGGATTTATTGCCCGGCGGTTTTGAGCCTGTGCTCGAAAAAAACTCGACCTCGGCTCCGCAGGACGGGCTTATACGTCACGAGCGGCGCGAGGACAGGGGGATTTTCTTTGTAAACACCGGACCGCAGCCACGAACCTTCACCTATAAGGTCAGAGCCGCCACACGCGGGCGTTTTGTGCTGCCTTCGGCCGTGGCCGAGGCCATGTATGAACCCGCGACCAATGCCCGATTGGGCGGCGGCTATGTGGTCATTGAATAAAGCCCGCAATTGAAACACTGTTGAGAAACGGCCTCTGCCCGACGCGGATTTGTTATGACAGACGTGCCGGGCAGAGGCCATAAACATAGGCCGTATTTTTGAAGTAGTCCTTCAACTCTTTGTTTTTGCAGCGCAGAGCCTTGAACATCGGTAATTCTGAAACAGGTTTTTCTAAAAATATCCGTGTTTAAAAACTCTGCCTGATAAAAAGTCACGCTGCGGCCGGAAATACATGCAGCAAAACGAAATTAACACAATGGTCTCTATGGTTCCAGCGGCCTCACGGAAGGGGGAGCCTCCCGCCACGCCCGAGCGCACGGGTAAATTCCCTGCGGGCTTGGGCGGGCGTGTCTGGAAACGGATAATCCGCCCGGCAGGCTGGTATGTTGCCGTGCTTGTTGTCGCGCTTGGGGTGGCTTTGCTCTGGCTGCACTATGCGCCCTGCAAACATCCTCTGGACGGCATCAGCTTTTCGCGCGTGGTGTACGACAGCAAGGGCGGCCTCATGCGCTTAAGTCTTTCCAACGACCAGAAGTATCGCATACACACGCGCCTGTCGGATATTCCGCCCGCAGCCGTGGACTCTGTTTTGCGCTACGAAGACCGCTATTATTGGCATCATCCCGGAGTCAATGTGGCGGCTCTTGCCCGTGCGGGTGTCTCCCTGCTCACGGGGCAACGCCTTATGGGCGGCTCTACCATCACCATGCAGGTGGTGCGGCTGGCGCATGGCCTCGAAACAGGCAAAATCGGCGCAAAGCTGCGCCAGATTGTCCTGGCACTGCAACTGGAATGGCATTTCAGCAAGGAAGATATCCTTGAAGCCTACTTCAACCTTGCACCTTACGGGGGCAATGTGGAAGGTCTTGGGGCAGCGGCAATGGTCTATTTTCACAAAACGCCGGAACAACTCACTCCCGGTGAAAGTACCGCCCTTATGCTTGTGCCGCAAAACCCCGTGCGGAGGCGTCCTGCCAGCGACAACAAGCATTTCATGGCCGCGTTCAGCCGTTTGGAGTCTGTCTGGCATGGCCGTCAGGAGCACGCACCCCTGCGAGTATACGGTCCGGAAGACCTGCCCTTTACGGCCCCGCATTTGAGCGCTGAGCTTTTGCAGCAGCCGGACGGCGGCCGCAGCCTGCGTACCACGCTTGACCCGGCCAAACAGCG